>CALLIO010000098.1 GCA_938009055.1 uncultured Altererythrobacter sp. | reverse complement strand
GGCCACAGGCCCGCTTTCGCATCCCGCCACGCATGCCATGCAAGGAAGGCAATCTTGCTCGGCTTTTGACCAAAGCGGATAGTGTGATGGAGGAAGAAGTCGTTGAGCTCGTAAGGACCAATGATGCTTTCTGTTGACTGGATCCCGCCATCGGCCGCTGCGGGCACCAGCTCGGGCGAAATCTCTGTATTAAGGATCGCTTCCAGCACTTCATCGGTCGCCGCATCGAATTGATCGGTGCGCGTTGTCCAACGGATGAGATATTGGATCAGCGTCTTGGGAACGCCCGAATTCACCGCATAATGGCTCATCTGATCCCCCACGCCATAGGTGCACCATCCCAGCGCCAATTCGGACAGATCGCCGGTACCAATCACAAAACCCGAATGATGCCCCGCTAGTCGGAAGAGATAATCCGTCCTTAGCCCTGCCTGCACATTTTCAAACGTCACATCATGCACTGGCTCACCATCAGCAAAGGGGTGTTTCATATCCTCAAGCATTTTGGTGGCAGCAGGCCTGATGTCGATTTCCTCGGCATGAATTCCTGTCGCTTCCATCAATTTCCAAGCGTTCGACTTGGTATGATCGGAGGTTCCAAAACCGGGCATTGTGTATCCCCGAATGAAATCACGCGGCAAATCCAGCCTGTCGCAGCATTTCGCAGCCACGATCAGCGCGTGGGTTGAATCCAGCCCGCCCGAGATACCGATGACCATGCTTTTGGCATGGGTCGCCTCGATCCGGCGGGTCAGCGCATCGACTTGAATGTTGAAAGCTTCGTAGCAATCCTCGTCCAATTTGTGCGCGCGATTGGGCACAAAGGGAAAGCGGCGCACTGGCCGGATAAGATCACGGTCTTTCGCACAAGGGGCCAGATCAAAGCGGATTGTCCGAAAGCTATCCTCAGGCCGACCGGCAGCCTCTGCCGCATCATTGAAGGTTTGATAGCGTAGGCGTTCATTCTCCAATCGCTCGCAATCAACGTCGGCAATGCACAGCTTGGGATCGCGCGAGAAACGTTCGCTTTCGCCAAGCAGATCGCCAAATTCGTAGATCATGCCCTGCCCGTCCCACGCCAGATCAGTCGTGCTCTCGCCATATCCGCTGGCGGAATAGACATAGGCGGATACTGTGCGCGAGCTTTGCGCTCGGCTGAGCAAATGGCGTTCATCCGACTTGCCAATCGTGATGTTGGAGGCAGACAAATTGGCGAGTACGGTCGCCCCTGCGAGCGCGCCCAAGGTTGAGGGCGGATTGGGCGCCCAATAATCCTCGCAGACCTCTACAAAGAGTTTAAAGGCGGGCAAATTACTCGCCGCAAAGATCAGATCAGTGCCAAATGGCACTTCCAAACCGTCTAATCGGATACTCTTGCCTTGAATGCTGCGTCCATCTGCGAACCAGCGCTTCTCGTAAAACTCACGGTAATTGGGCAGAAAACTCTTCGGGATTACGCCGAGCAATTGCCCGCGAGCAACCACCGCGGCGCAATTGTAGAGCTTGCCATTGGACCGCAGCGGCACGCCCACGACCAACACCGGATCAAGCGCGGCACTCGCCTCCACAATCTCGCCCAATCCCGCTTCTGCACGCTCGAGAAGAGCGGATTGGAGATGCAGATCATCGATAGCGTATGAAGAGATACACAGCTCAGGGAAGACCACCAGATCAATGCCCGATTTATGCGCTTTGGCCGCTTCTGCAATAATACCCTGCACATTGTATGCGACATCCGCTGTGCGTGTTTTGGGAGTAGAGGTTGCAACCCGCACAAAACCGTGCTGACGCATATCATAGAATGGGTGGCAGCCAGTATCCTTGTCAGGCGCAGGCTCCAGCCAGTCGGCAATTTCGCACACACCCAGTTCGGCGAGGCTTTTCTGGACGGCGGCTCGCGCGACCTTACTCTTTGCCTCCCAACCATAGACAGTGCGCGATGGCCAGGGATCACCATATCGCCCCCCGATCTGCTGGCCAAACTCCTCAGCCGACAGGGGGGGATTGTGCGCTTCGCGCCAATTCCGAATCTTATATCCAGCTAAATGCATGACTTATTGTATCCTTATCGGATACTCATTGCAAGATGTCGAATCGCCGCGAGACCTGAAATTGCAACGCGAAATTCGATGTTCAGCAATGCCTTCCCTTGCCTTTGTAACATTTAGGTCCCAATTACGAACGTAAATACAAACATCGCTTTGACCGATCAGGAGCATTTCGCATGGCCGACGCAACTTACACACCCCCCAAAGTGTGGACCTATGACGCTGAGAATGGTGGACGTTTCGCCAGTATCAACCGCCCGACAGCTGGCGCGCGCGAGGAAAAGGAATTGCCCCAAGGGGACCATCCCTTTCAGCTCTATTCGCTCGCCACGCCCAATGGCGTGAAGGCCACGATCATGCTCGAGGAATTGCTCGAGGCGGGGCACAGCGGCGCGGAATATGACGCCTACACGATCAATATTGGCGGCGGCGAGCAGTTCGGATCAGGCTTTGTCGGCATCAATCCCAATTCGAAAATTCCAGCTCTCTTAGACAAGAGCGGGGACACGCCGATCCGCGTATTCGAATCGGGCGCAATTCTGGTGCATCTGGCTGAGAAGTTCGACGCTTTCCTTCCCAAGGAACCCGCAGCGCGCGCAGAAACGATGAGCTGGTTGTTCTGGCAGGTTGCCTCTGGCCCCTTCATCGGCGGCGGATTTGGCCATTTCTACGCCTATGCGCCGGAGAAATTCGAATACGCCATCAATCGCTATGCGATGGAGACCAAGCGGATTTTCGATGTCGCCGACCAACGCCTTGGCGAAAGCCGCTTTCTTGCAGGCGATGAATACACCATCGCCGATATCGCCAATTGGCCTTGGCTCGCCCCCTTCACCACCGGGCATATTTACGAGGATGCTAAAACATTCCTCTCGATTGACGAATACACCAATGTGAAGCGCTGGGTGGACGAAATTTTCGAACGTCCCGGCGTTCAGCGCGGCCGGATTGTCAACAAGGTTTGGGGCGATGAGGACACGCAATTGGCCGAGCGCCACTCGGCCACAGACTTTGCAGGAAAGAACCTCACCCGATGATTTGTGGGCAATAAATTGCCACGGGGGCAAGAGTTTCTACGCAAACCCCTTTTCATCGGCGAAAACGGCGCTATAGAGCGCTCTCTCTGCTGGGGCGTCGCCAAGTGGTAAGGCACCGCTTTTTGGTAGCGGCATTCGCAGGTTCGATCCCTGCCGCCCCAGCCAGATTTCTTTATTTTTAGCTTCAAGCGCCAGCGCGCACCTCCGTGCGCTCGGCTTTCCTCGCTCACACGCCTTACAGGCGCATTGCTGCGGGCGCGCAGTCGCGCTTGCGGCGCTTCGCGCCGAGTTGCTCCAACAACGAAGGCTTGGCCGCGGCAGCTGGGTCGGCGATTAGCCGACCGCAGGCCTAAAAGGCCGAGGACATCGCACGCCGGAGGGCGTGCGCAAAAGGGAAACCTAGGGCTTTCCGCTCAGCGCTATCGCCTGTCCGGTCATCCATTCGGAAACGGGTGCAACCAGATAGAGCACCAGCCCCGCAATATCCTGCGGCGTACCGAGCCTACCAGCAGGCAGTTGCAATTGTTCGAGCAGCGGGCCGAAATCCTCATCCGACATGCTCAGCGCCTTTTTAACCGTATCGGTCGGGACAAACCCCGGCATAATCGCATTCACGCGCGTTTTGGGGCCAAGCTCGATCCCCAAAGTCTTGGTGATCATATTCACGCCCGCTTTCGCTGCGGAATAATGCGCGCTGCCAGCAAACGGCTCCAGCCCGGCTAGCGAGGAGATGTTCACCATCGCGCTCTTTTCGGTGAAATGCGGAACGGCGGCCTGAACGCTGTAAAAGATCGAGGAGAGATTGACCGCAATCGTCTTGTCCCATTCGGCCGGATCCAGCTCTGCCATCGGGGCGGACACAAGCGAGCCGCCCGCATTGTTGACCCAAATATCAAGCGATCCGAATTCATCGACCGCGCGCTGGGCCAATGCGTTCATATCCTCTGCACTGGAAACGTCGCATTTCTGCCAGATTGCGCGTCCGCCACTATTGCTGGAATTGACCAGGTTAGCGGTGTTTTCAATCTGGTCGGTTGAGCGAGCCGCACACACGACGTTTGCGCCTGCCTCGGCCAAAGTGGTCGCGATCCCCTCGCCAATCCCGCGTCCAGCGCCGGTAATAACGGCCGTTTTGCCTGTCAGATCGAAAAGCGCACTCATAATCTATCTCCTGTCGGTCAGGGGGATAGGGCTATGGCCTACGTGCTGATGCGTAAACTAGCCCATTTGCTGGGGCTAAGCTGGTTGTGGCTAATGAGAGGCTGGGCTTAGCCAAGGATGCGTTGGGCGAGCGCTTTGCCGGATAGAAACGCATCCTCAACGCGCGCTGCACTTAACCAGTCTCCGCACACGCCGATCCCGAACTCTTCATCCCAAAGGGATTGGGGCGCTTCAACAGGCTGTGGGAAGGCATAGAGCCAGCGATGCGCAACAGCGTGGATAGGCTCCGGTAAGGCAAGCCTTGCTTGCGCTGCGAAGGCATTGAGCAGAGCTATCGCCGCATCCTCCTTGTTATGCTCCAATATGCTGCGCGAGAAATCTGCCGAGCCGTGGATCACCCAAGTCTCTGTGCCCAAACGCCCGGGTTTCGCTGAATTGCGCGCCGCCCATGCGATTGGCTGATTCTCGCCTCCGCGCACACAGTCCGGCGCATCCAGCGGAGCCTCGAAGGCGACCATCGCTGCCCAGCACGGGGTTGAGGTAACCGCGCGCGCCTTGGCTGCAAATTGCGGCGCGACGGCTGCGAGCAATTCAGCGGCCTGTTCTGCGGGAACCGCGCAAATGACGCTGTCGAATGTGAAGCTCTCATCCGCAGTTTTCAGCGTCCATTCGCCGCCCGTTTCCGCCGCCATATACTCAAGCGTTTCAATCCGCGCACCCCAGCGCACATCCAGCCCCTCGGCCAAAGCGCGTATGGGCGCATTCATCGCCGGAGTTCCAACAAAAGCCCCCTCGCCCGCAGCTGGCCACGCGGCCACGATACCGCGCTCTTCCCATTCAGCGATCTGGCGCGCAAACGCTGGCGAATTGGCGCTAAAATGCTGCGCGCCGTGATCAAATTGCAGCGTATCCTCTGCAACTTCAGCGCGGCGAGCTGCCATGCGCCCGCCCGGCCCGCGCCCCTTGTCAAAAATGGTCGGAGCAAAGCCCTTGGCAGCCAGCGCATTGGCACAGCTCAGCCCTGCCATGCCTGCGCCAATAATGGCGATGCGAGTGTTGGTTGGTTTCATGGTTTGAGCTACGGAGCGCTGCGGGCAATGGATGCTTCGGCAAGGATCAGGCTGAAGCGCTGTTTGCTATCGAGCCACCGCTTTACCGGCGTCCAGCCGCCCGCCAGCAACAACATGTTTGAGGTGCGACGGGTGAATTTGTGGCTGTTTTCGGTGTGGATTGTCTCGCCCTCTTCCATCGCAAAGCTCTTGCCCGAAACGGTGAAGCGCACCGCTTCCTTCGCGCGCAAATGCATTTCGATCCGCGCATCATCATCGTTCCACAGCGCAACATGCTCCAGACTTTCGACCGGAATATCGCCAGCAAGCTCGCGGTTGATCCGGCGCGCGAGATTGCAATTGAACTCAGCCGTCACGCCGGCTGCATCATCATAGGCGGCGACCAGCACTTCCTCATCCTTGATCAGATCCATGCCGATCAGCAGCTTTGCTCCCTCGCCCAATGTCGCCCGCATGGTGCGCAGCAAATCGACCGCGGTGCGCGCGACCATATTGCCAATGGTGGAGCCGGGAAAAAAGCCGAGCTTGGGAAGGTCAGCAACCGCATCGGGCAATTCCACCGTGCGCATAAAATCCGCCTCGACCGGATGGACGGGAAGGCCGGGGAATTTGGCCGCAAGATCAGCAGCGGCGGCGCGCAAGAAATCGCCCGATATATCGAGCGGCACATAGGCTGCAGGATCAATCGCGGACAAGAGCAGCGGCGTTTTCACCGAACTGCCAGAGCCGAACTCCACCACGGCGCGCCCTGCCCCAATCCCGCTGGCAAATTCAGCGGCGCGGCTTTGCAAAATCTCGGTCTCGGCCCGTGTGGGGTAATATTCGGGTATCTGGGTGATATCCTCGAACAATTCGCTGCCCGCATCATCATAGAGCCAGCGCGCAGGAATCGCCTTTTGCGCCTGCGCAAGACCGGTCAAGACATCGGCTCTAAACGCCAGATCGACCCCGTCATCGTCGAGATTGACGATGGATAGTCCTTCGCTGCGCGCCATTATCCGATATCCTTTGCCAGCCTTAGGCCAGTGAATTGCCAGCGCTGATGGGGGTAGAAGAAGTTGCGATAGGAGGCGCGCGAATGCCCGCGCACCGTGGCACAGCTCGCCCCCTTCAGCACAAATTGCCCGCTCATAAATTTGCCATTGTATTCGCCCACTGCGCCCGAGGCTGGCTTGAAGCGCGGATAGGGCAAATAGGCTGAGCGGGTGAACTGCCAGCAATCGCCGAACAAGCTGGATGAGCCGGATGGCAACGGAGCTGAGGCGCCGTCGAGCTGATTGCCTTTGCTGGCGTCATGGGTTTGGGCAAACGCGTCCCATTCGAACTCAGTGGGCAGCCGTTGCCTGCTCCAAGTCGCGTAAGCATCCGCTTCGAAGTAAGAGATATGAGTGACCGGCGCATGAGGATCGCGGACCTGCCAGCCGCTATGGGTGAAGTGCTTCTCCTCATGCCAGTAAAGCGGCGCGTTGATCTGGTTTTCACGTAACCAGCTCCAACCATCAGAGAGCCAAAGCGCGGCGTTGGAATAGCCACCATCAGCGATGAATGCGTCCCATTCGCCATTGGTGACGAGCGATTTGGCGAGCGCAAAGGGTTCGAGCAGGACACGGTGGCGCGGCCCTTCATTGTCGAAGGCGAAACCATTGCCTGCATGGCCAATCTGGGCAATGCCGCCGGGATATTCGTGCCAGCCATTGTCGGGCGCTTTCGCGGCGGCAGCAGGAGCGCTTTCAAACATCGCTGGGCCCAGCGGATTTTGAAACAGCGCATGCTTGATATCGGTTAGAAGCAATTCTTGATGTTGCTGTTCATGGGCAATGCCCAATTGGATGAGGTCAGCATGCTGCGGATCATCCAGCAAGGGCGCCATGGCCGCATCAACATGGGCGCGCCAGCTCAGGATCTCTTCCAGCGAAGGGCGCGACAATAGCCCGCGCGAAAAACGCGCGATCCGCGCTCCTTCCGCCTCATAATAGGAGTTGAAGAGGAAGGGGTAATTCTCGTGGAAGAGCTTGTAGCCTGCTGCATGATCTCTGAGCAGAAACGTCTCCCAGAACCATGTTGTATGCGCCAAATGCCATTTGGCTGGCGAGGCATCCTCCATCGACTGGATCGTCGCATCGGCATCGCTAAGCGGCGCGACCAGAGCCTCGGACAGGGCGCGGGTTTTGGCGAATTGCTCGGCCAAAGCATCGCTGTGAAGCATGTCGCTTTGCGTAAGCGATTGAGAGATAAAACGCCTCCTCGCGTCTTCCTTAACCCTTCAATGCCTCATGCAGAGCGCATTGAAAAGGAAAGACTCAAGCGGCGTCGGCTTGGCGCGAATTCACTTCTGTGTTGAGCATTTCGGCCAGCAGGAATGCCAGTTCCAGCGATTGCTCGGCGTTGAGGCGCGGATCGCAATGCGTACGATAGCGATCCCCCAAAGCTTCGTCGGTAATCTCAACCGCGCCGCCGGTGCATTCGGTTACATCCTGCCCCGTCATCTCGATATGGATACCGCCTGGATGCGTGCCTTCCGCGCGGTGAACATCGAAAAAGCCCTTCACCTCGCGCAAAATCCGCTCGAACGGACGGGTTTTGAAGCCGCTTTCCGCCTTGATAACATTGCCGTGCATCGGGTCGCAGCTCCACACTACGGGATGCCCTTCGCGCTTCACGGCGCGGGCCAAGGCAGGCAGGCCTTCCTCGACCTTGTCATGACCAAAGCGGCTGATCAGCGTGATCCGGCCCGCTTCGCGCGCAGGGTTCAGCTCATCCAGCAGGCGCAAGAGATCATCGGGCGCCAGCGATGGGCCGCATTTCATGCCCAGCGGATTTCCGATGCCGCGCGCCCATTCGATATGCGCAGAGCCGGGAAAACGCGTGCGATCCCCGATCCAGACCATATGCGCGCTGGTTGCAAACCAATCGCCGGTCAGCGAATCCTGCCGTGTCATTGCTTCCTCGTAAGGCAGCAGAAGCGCCTCGTGCGAGGTGTAGAAGCTGGTCGCTTGCAATTGCGGGACGGTGGCAGGATCAACCCCGCACGCTTCCATAAAGTCGAGCGCTTGGCCGATCTGATCGGCGGTTTCGGCAAATTTCTTGGCCCAAGGGGTGCGGCCCATAAAGTCGAGCGTCCACTGGTGCACTTGGCGCAAATTGGCGTAGCCACCGCCAGCAAAGGCGCGCAGCAGATTGAGCGTTGCGGCCGCTTGCGAATAAGCTTTGACCATGCGGCCTGGATCATTGCGGCGCTGCACCGGATCAAATTCGATCCCGTTGATATTATCGCCGAAATAGCTTGGCAGCGTCACATCGCCCTTAGTCTCAGTCGGTGAGGAGCGCGGCTTGGCAAACTGGCCTGCCATGCGCCCGACTTTGACCACCGGATGCTTGCTGGCAAAGGTCATCACGACCGCCATTTGCAGCAATACTCGGAAGGTATCGCGAATATTGTTGGGGTGAAATTCGGCGAAGCTTTCAGCGCAATCACCGCCCTGCAGCAAAAACGCATTGCCCTGCGCCACATCGGCCAATTCTGCCTTCAGCGCGCGCGCCTCGCCAGCAAAGACAAGCGGCGGATAGGCTGCCAAGGTCGCCTCTGCTTCGGCCAATTCCTGCGCATCTTCGTAATGCGGCAAGTGGCGCGCTTCAAAGGCTTTCCAGCCATCGGGGGTCCATTTTTGTGCAATCGGGTTCTCAATTCGCTCAAAGCTTGTGCGCGCAGTTAGGGCGCGGATAAAAGAATAGCAAAGGACTTTAGCCCTTCGAAACAAGAAAATTTCATCACAGATATTGAAGCGCTTGCAACACGCGTTCTTATGATGATGCCGTTGCCACCCGCCCGTTCAACAAGTCAATCCAACTACCGCCCGATGATTTCGGGTCCCGAGGCAGGCGCAGGGGCCGCGGCTGCGGTCGCCAATTGCTGGCCTTCGGGAATGATTGCCAGCCGCCAGCCGGGATTGTTCGCCAGGTAACGATTGGCCAGCAGCGTCATGATCTCTGGCGTAGTCTGGGAATAATCGACCAGCAAAGTGCGTAGCAATGCCACGCGGCGCGGATCATAAGTCGCCCCTTGCAGATGATAGAGCCAGAACCCGTTGCCCGTCAGGGCGCGGCTGATTTGCTGGCGCAATGGCTCGGTCACGCGGCTTAGCTCGTCCTGCGATGGCGGTGCAGCGACCAGATCAGCGGCGATCTTGGCCGCTTCATCAAAGAAAACCGGCACATCACTGGGGCGCAATTGCGCAAAGCCCATAATCTTGCCGCCCGTATCAAGATCAACCGGCCAGTCAGAGATCACTTGCGGAGCGTAGCTTGCCCCTGCCCGTTCACGCATGGCGTCCATCAAGCGGTTGGAGAACACTTTGGTGAGAATTTCCAACTGGCGCGATTCGCGCAGTGAAGCCACCCCGCCCTTGGTCGGCCATGCGATCACCGCTGCAGCCTGATTGGCATCGCCGCGATGGGTCACAACGGTTGGATCATCGCTGGCCTCAGGAAAAGCGGGAACCCGCGCTGCAACGGCAGGTTTGATCGCTGATCTTTCGGGCAACGCACCGAAGGTCTTGGCCAGCTGATCGACCGCGGCATCCTTGTCAAACTCGCCAAAGATCAGAACCTCAACCGGTCCTTGCGCCAAAAGCGGCTCCCAAACCTTGCGGAAATTTTCCGGCGTCACTTCACTGAGCATATCGCGGTCAGGTGTCGCAAAGCGCGCATCCTTATCGGTGATGAGATATTCCAGATCACGCTGGAGCACAGCGCCCGGACTGGTTGAATATGTGTCATAGGCCAGCTCTGCTGCTGCCTTGGCGCGGATCACCGGATTGGCGTCCCAACGCGGCATGCCCAGCTTAGCGGCGAAGAGGTAAAGCTGGTCAGCCAGATCAGCCGAGCGGGTTTGTGCGGAAAATTCAAACACCGCATCGTCAATCCTGAAATCAAATCCCAGCTTGCGGCCCGTTGCGATTCTGTCGAGGTCTTCCTGATTGAGCTCGCCCACGCCAGAGCCGACCAGTGCGCTCTGGCCCAATGCGGCATAGGCTGCATCCTTGGCCTCAAACGCGCGATAGCCCGCGCCGAAGCGCACTTTCACCGCGACGCGGCCGGGTTCGGCATCATTCGCCCACAGGATGGCGCGCACGCCATTGCTGAAGTCAACGCGCTCAATCGCGGCCACATTGTTAACGCCAAGCGGCCCTTGATTGACCACAGTGCCAGGCTTGCCGATCGCGGCGAGGTCTTCAAACTTCACCGTTTTATTGGCCAGCCGCGCACC
>CALLIO010000097.1 GCA_938009055.1 uncultured Altererythrobacter sp. | reverse complement strand
TGTTCTGCCGACGCGCGCAGTGCCGAAAGCTGGTCAAGCGAGCGCTGGTAAAAGCTGGAGGTGGAATTGGTGGCCGAAATCATCCTAGCGAATTCCCAAAATGGCGTCGAAGATTTCATTGGCGACCTGGATCACCCGGCCAGATGCTTCGAAAGATTGCTGGTAACGCAGCAAATTGGCCGCTTCCTGATCGAGATCGACATCTGCGGCACCTGACAGTGATGTTTGCGCAGCATCGGCGATCGCCTGCAAAGCATCGCGGCTGGCAGCGCGATTGCGAAGCGAGTTGGACAAATCAAACAGCAGCGTATCGGTCTGTGCTGCCGGTCCGCCGTTCGAAAGCGCGCTGCGCAAAGCGGCAAGATTCGACGTATCAAGACTGTTCGCCGCCGATCCGGATGGCGCGGTCGCAATGCCGCTACCGGTTGCAAGAGCCACAGCCATATCGCTGGCATCAGAACCTGAGAAGAAAGGCTGGCCCGCGCTGCCATCTTGCGCTGCGCCATTCGACTGCGCTGTGTTCAACGCGCTGATTGTGCCAGCGGCAATTGTGTTGAGGTCGGCCAGAACGCTCGCCTGCGTTTCCAGGGCACTCGCCCGGCCCGCAAGAGCGCCGCTGACAGGTGTGACCGCCGTCCCGCCCAGTGAAAATTCAAGCGTTCCATTCGCCTGCTCGTTGGCCGCAAGGGTGGAGGCCGTTGCACCCGTCACCAAAAGCTCGCCGCTGCTATCGCCAAGCCGGATTTCAACCGACCCGTTGAAGCTATACTCGGTTGAGACACCCAACTCCTGCGACAATTGCTCAAGCAAAAGATCGCGCTGATCGAGCAGCACATTGTGGCTGCCAGTGTCTGGCTGGCTGCTGACGAGCGCAACATTGGTCTGAGCCAACTGCGCGGCTAGCTCATTGACCGTGCCAACACCAGTTTGCGCCTCAACCCGGATGAAGTCGCCACTCTGCGCAATCGCGCCGTGTGAAATCTGGAATGTCTCGGCGAGCGCGCGACCTTGCTCAAGCGTATTGGCGCGAAGCGAAGCGTTAAGCGGGTCGGATTCAAGCTGTGCGAGCGAGGCTTCGAACTCGACGATGACATCGTAAAGCCCCGATTGCTCAAGCGCGGTTTCCGTCTGGCTAAGCGCGCCAACCTCTGCATCAGCGGCAGCAAAGCTAGCGGCAGAACGCTGCACCTCGGCTGACAATAAGGGCAGATCGGGCCTCGTAATCCCCGCAGCACGTACACCGTTGAATTGGCCAGCGGTGTTGCCACCGATACTGCCACTGGTCGCCATTTCAGTTTGGTTTAGCCGGCGACGAACATAGCCTTCAGTTTCGGCATTGGCGATATTTTGGGCTGTCACCTCGAGCGCGGATCGCGCAGCAGTGATGCCCGAACTGCCAATATTCATCAGTGAGAAGGTCATGCTTTAGCCTTCCTTTTCGCTTGGCGGTTGGCTGTTCAAATGGGCGGAAAGCTGTTCCTCGATCGAGCGCGCTAGGCCAAGTCCGCTCTCGCCAAAACCGTGCCCTTGCGAAGCAATGTCGGCAAAATGCTCATCGCGCATGGCTTCGAATTGCTCGAGCCCTTGGCCAGAGAAAATGTCATCGCCGCCAAAGTCCGTTGCGCGCGCACTGGCGAGCAATTGGCGCAGAATAATAGCTTCAAACGCTTGGGCCGCCTCGCGCAATTCCATGCGCTCAGCCGACAGTGGCTGGCTCGCCTTGGTCGCAGGCGCATCTATGGCAGAGGGGCCAATCACAGTACCACCATTTCGGCTTGCAAAGCGCCCGCTTGCTTGAGGCTTTCAAGGATCACCACCAGATCAGCCGCGCCCACGCCCAACATGTTGAGCGCATCGACAAGCTCGTTGAGAGAGGCAGCGCCCGGCATCAGCGCCACGCGGCTTTCCGCCTCTTCAACCGAAATCTCGCTTGCTTCCTCAACCGCTGTCACGCCATCGGTAAAGGGCAGCGGCTGGACCACGCGCGGGCTTTCAGAAATGCTGATCGTCAACTTGCCGTGACTGATCGCAGCGGGCGCAAGGCGCACCGCCTGATTGATGACCACCGTGCCAGTGCGCGAGTTGATGATGACGCGGGCAGGCTGAGGAGCGGGAGTGACTGGAAGCATCTCAACCTCTGCCAGCATCGCCGCGCGCGCATCGGGCTGGGGTGGCAGATCAAGCTCGATGCTCACGCCATCAACGATCCGCGCGGAAGCCGGATAAAGGCCGTTGATCGCATCGCGCACACGGGTGGCGGTGAGAAAATCGGCTTGGTGCAAGTTGAATTTGAGCGATGAGCCAAGCGCAAAGCCATTGGCAACAGGCCGCTCGACCGATGCGCCATCAGGAATGCGGCCAACGGTTGCGACATTGACGGTCAGCTGCGAACCATCGCGGCCCGATACGCCCAAACCGCCCACGGCAATATTGCCCTGAGCCATCGCGTATATCTGGCCATCAGCGCCATAAAGCGGCGCGAGGATAAGCGCCCCGCCGCGCAAGCTTTTGGCCTTGCCCATGGTCGAGACGGTTATGTCGATCCGCTGGCCGGGCTTGGCAAAAGCGGGCAAATCAGCGGTGATGATAACGGCAGCGGCGTTTTTCAGCCCCGGTGAAACACCCTGCGGCAGTGCCATGCCCAAACGGCCCGACACGCCCTTCATTGCCTCGGTCAGATATTCAAGATTGTCATCGCCTGTGCCAGCCAAGCCAACAACCACGCCATATCCGGTAAGCTGGTTTGAGCGCAGCCCTTCGAAACTGCCGATATCGCGCACGCGCTCTGCCGCAGCAGGGGCGGGCAGCAGCAGACCCAGCGCAGCCAGCGCGATCAGGAGGGATTTATGGAACCAGTTCATCGTCTGCATATCCCCGACCTCAAAATGGCGAAACTGCGTTGAAGAAACGGCTCAGCCAGCCCGGGCGTGCGGCGGTTTGGATCGCGCCTCTGCCGGTGTAGATCATGCGCGCATTGGCAACTTGGGAGGAAGCAAGGCGGTTGTCGCTGCTGATATCGGCAAGGCGGATCGTGCCAGCAAACTGCACCCATTCCTCTCCCTGACTAAGCGACATCTGCTTTTCTCCGACGACAGTAGCGGTGCCGCCAGCGTGGACGGCAGCGATGGTGACAGCGATTGCGCCATTGAGGCGGCTTTGCTGCGCGGCATCGCCTGACCCTGTGAACGTCCCGTTTGCAGCAGCATTAAGGGCATTGGGGTTGAGAAAGCTAAGCGGGCCAGCGGTGGGCGGCGTGATACCAAATGATCCGTCGCGGTCGGTGCTGGCAGACGTGCTTTTGCTGGTGGTGATGGTTTCGGTCAGGACAATCGTCACAAGGTCGCCAACTGCGCGCGCGCGGTTGCCCTGATGCAGGCCAGCATAGGCTGAATTGACCTGAAAGATCGCGCCATTGCTGGGCTGTGTATCCGGCTTTGGCAAGGCAGCGGGCAAAGGCGCGGTAAAGCCAGCCTGCGGGCGGCCACCTTCGATCCCGCAACTGGTGAGCAGCATCAACGCTGCCAAAGCAATCACAATGCGAAAGGCGCCATGCGACTGGATCTGTTCGAGCGTTGTCATTGGAGGCCTCATCATCATTGCGTTCAAAGGGTTTGGTTGGCGTTGCGCAGCATTTCATCGACCGCGCTCACCATTTTGGAATTGATTTCATAGGCACGCTGCGCCTCGATCATCTCGACTAGCTCTTCGACGACATTGACGTTGGACGCTTCCAACATGCCCTGACGCACATTGCCGCGACCATTGTCGCCGCCTGGCCCCACATCGGCCGCGCCGCTGGCGGCGGTTTCAGCAAGGAAATTGTCACCCAAAGCCTGGAGACCGGCGGGATTTACGAAACTGGCGATCGTGATTTGGCCCAATTGCTGGGGCGCGGCATCGCCAGCCAATGTCGCAGAGACAGTGCCATCGGGCGCAACCGTGATGGATTGTGCTCCCTGGGGTACGTTGATAGCTGGCTCTACGGCGTATCCTTGTGGTGTTACCAATTGCCCATCAGCGCTCAGCGTAAAATTGCCCGCGCGGGTGTAGCCAATTTCGCCGCCCGGCAATTGCACTTGAAAAAAGCCGTCACCATCAAGCGCCAGATCGAGCGAATTGCCCGTCGCATTAAGCGTGCCCTGCGTGGCGATCCGGCTGGTGCCTTGCACTTGCACCCCAGTGCCCAGATTAAGTCCAATCGCATAGGCAGTCTCGGCCGTTGATTGCTGCCCAGCGACCCGCGAATCCTGATAGGCGAGCGTGGCAAAATCGGCCCGATCGCGTTTGAAACCCGTTGTGCCGATATTGGCAAGATTGTTGGCGATCACACGCATCCGTGTGTCTTGCGCTTCAAGCCCGGTGCGGGCGACATGGAGGGCAGATGTTGGCATGGTTTCATCCTTAATTGATCAGGTGTTCAAGCTTGGTGCGACCGAACCCCCGTATTTCTATGGAGGTGTTTCAGGGCGCGCGTGTTTAGGCAGTTGTCCGCCCCTTGGCTTCAGTCGGCGCGGCGCAAGTAGCTCCGCAGGATTAGCGGCTCATCGACATCAGCTGGACACCTGCGCGGTCGAGCTCTTCAGCCTTGGAGATGACCTTGGCGCGCTGTTCAAACGCACGCTGCGCCTCGATCATTTGGACCAGCGCAGTCGCGGTATCGACATTGGACCCTTCCAATGTTCCCACTTGAACGCTGGCTATGGGATCGACCGGCAATGCGCCGCCATCCGGAACCCGCAGCAGATTATCGAGGCCTTTGACGACCGCGCTACCTTGCGGGCTGACGAGTTTGATCCGGCCCACTTCTTGAGCAGGCTGATCGGGTGCTGCAGGATCTTGTACGAAGATCACACCGTCGCCGCTGATTGTGGGGCGGCCACCGGGCGGAAGGGTTAGCGGACCGCCTTCGCCCATCACCGGCAGGCCGTCGCCATTTTCCAGCACGCCTGTTGCCGTCACCCGCAAATCGCCGCGGCGCGAATAGACTTCCTCGCCATCAGCACCTTGCAAGGCGATCAAAGCCTCGCCTTCTACCGCAATATCGAGACCACGACCGGTTGGGATAAAGCTGCCTGCTTCCAGATTGGCGCCGCGCACAGCGCCCTGCGCCATCGAGCGCGCTTCCAGGCTTTCGCCCTTCAGCGTCGCAGGCGTCACCGCAAATTCTTCGGCCTTGAAGCCCGGCGTTGAGACATTGGCGAGATTGTTCGCAGTCGCTCTTTGCCGGTTCATCGCCGAATCCATCGCGGTGAAGGCAGTGTAGATCAACCGATCCATCTCAGTTCATCCTACCCTTGCAGGTTGATAACGGTTTGCGAGATCGCTGTGGCTGTATCAATCGCCCGCGCATTGGCCTGGAAATTGCGCTGGGCAGTGATCAGCGAGACCATTTCCTCGGCCAGATCCACATTCGAGCGCTCCAAAGCTCCGCTTAGAATCGAACCGCGATTGCCCACGCCTGGACTGTCAAATTGCGGCTGTCCCGATACTCCTGTGGCTCGGTTGCGTCCTTCACCGATGGCCAACAAGCCATCATTCGAAGCGAAAGTAGCAATTGCCAGCCTTCCGATTGGCACAATTTCACCATCAGCATAGGCTGCCAGAAGATTCCCATCCCCTTCAACAGTGACGCTCGACAGGACAGAGCCAGCCGCGCTCACCGTTGGCACTTGCGTGTCCACCGGAGTATTGTTCAGAGGAAGGCCCGTAGCGGGATCAATCGCAAATGTTTGGACCGGTTGACCGCGGGCATCTTCGATATTGCCGTCGCTGTCGATTTGAAGGTTGCCGTTACGAGTGAAAGTGAACTCACCGGTTTCGCGGTTTCGGACAGAGAAAAAGCCTTCGCTATCAATCGCTACATCCAAGCTACGCCCTGTCTGCTCAATCGCACCCAGCGAAAAGTCCTGATTGATTGTGGAAACCGTCGCTCCCAGACCCACAGACAATCGCGGATCATTGCCAGTTCCGCCGGCCACAATGTCGGCGAATTGCACGCTACGCGATTTGAAAGCCAAAGTTTCCGCATTGGCAATGTTGTGAGCAATGACGCTTAGATCCGTCTCTGCGTTCCGCAGAGCATTAAGAGAGGTGTAAAACGAAGTCATGAATTGAGATCCTTTTCAGGGGTTTTGAGGGTGCGTATTTTAAGGAGCCGTGCTCGGTTGAATGGCTGCCTCTTGCACAGCAATCAGTGCATCGAGTTTGGCAGCAATGTCTTCCAGCGTTGTGTTGGTCGCTAGGTTCGCTTCCAACGAAGAGAACTGAGCCATTTGCGCGATCATTGCTTCATTGCCCTGCGGCTCAGTTGGATCCTGATTTTGCAGCTGTGTTGTGAGCAGAAGTAGGAAATCGCTTTGATCCAACGCGTTGGCTGGATTGCTCGAGCTGAGCGTGCTGGGCTGGTTCAGCCGGTCAAGCGTTTCACTGGCTATGGTATTGATTGTCATATCTAATTGTTCCTCAAAGTATCGAGCATTAACTGCTTGGCGGTTTGGAGTGCCTCGACCAGGTTTTGGTATTGGCGTGCGCTTTCCATGATCTCGATCATCTCGGCGCTTTCATCGACGTTCGCTTCCCACACATCGCCGTTTTCGTCGGCCAATGGGTGATCGGGATCGCGGCGTTTGGTGGGCTCGGTTTCGGAAGTGACCATATGGCTGACGCGCACGCTGGAAAGACCAGAGGCGCGGTCAAGCTCGGCTCCGAAAACGGGGCGGATCGCGCGATAGGCTTCCTCGCTGCTGCTCGAAACCGAACCGGCATTGGCAAGGTTGGATGCCGCCGCATTCATCCGCACCATTTGCGCTGAAAGGCCGCGTTCGGTGAGGCGGAAAAGGTTCATTGGCTGGCTGGCATTATCGGGCATGATTATTCCCCTTTCAGCGCGCGTTTGACGTTTTCGACCTTGCCCTGAACAAAGGACAAAGTGGCCGAATAAGCGACGGCGTTTTCAGCAAAGGCGATCTGTTCATTGGCAAGCTCGACCGTATTGCCATCCATGCTGGGCAGGACCGGCACACGGTATTTTGTGTGGTCAGCAATCGAGCGCATTTGGCTCTTGCCCTCCAGCCGCGCATCAAGCGCAGCGGCGAAATCGAGATCGCGCGCTTTGTATCCAGGCGTTGCCGCATTGGCGATATTGCTGGTCAGCATACCCATGCGCTGCGAACGCAACTCCAAGGCTGCGCCATGAATGCCAAACAGTTTTTCGCTCACCGGATCACTCCACCAAATCGAACATGCGCATTACTTTGCAAAGCGCGTGCCAGTTTGATCGATAGGCGCAAAAATAGGCAGGTAACGGCAGGGCTTTGCCGCTGCTCACCCACATTGGCATCCGATCCGGCAAAATCAGGCCGTTTGGCGCCCGTTTCTGCCCCCTTACAAACCGCAATCTTGCCCCATCTCGATCTATCTCGACTTATCTAGGGGGTATCTCTGAAGCCATTTCAGGGCTTAAGATCAGGTGGCGTTCGCCGTTCTTAGAGCTGGAAATTCACACCAAGCAGGCGAGCGAAGATGAGCGGACTAGCCCATATGATCGACCCCTTCGCCGCAGTCATTGTGGTGGGCGGATCGCTGCTTGCCACCTGCGCGCGCTGCGGTTTGGGTTCAGCGCGTGATGCCGCGACGCAGATCGCCAGATTGCCGCTGCGCCGCTTTCGCTTCACCCGGGTTCGGGCTGCGCTCGCCCCGTTTGTGATGGACATTGAAAAGAACGGACTGATCCGCGCGCAATTGGTCAAATCGCCTGATCGCGCCGTCAATGAAGGGCTCGAGGCGATGCTGCGCCGGCGCACTTTTACCGCCTTTCTCGCCCATCAGCAAAGCCACCGCGAATTGCGCCTTGCGCGCAGGTTTCGCGCAAGCGAGAGCCTGGATACTGCTGGTGAGCTCGCCCCGATCCTGGGCCTTACCGGAACGCTGATTGCGCTGAGCCAGCTGGACCCGGAAAGCCTGACTAACCCCGGCGCAATGGTCTCGGCTATATCGGTCGCGATCCTTTCCACGCTCTATGGATTGCTGCTGGCCCATTTCATCTTCCATCCGCTTGCCCGCGCGATTGAACGCCGCGGCAAGCAAGAAGAGGAAGCACGCGCCGAGCTTATTGAATGGCTGGCAGAGCATATTCCCGAAAACGGGTTGGAAAAACCGCGTTCTGATTTGGCCGCGCAAGACCTTGGTTGCCAATCACAGGCGCTTGCCAATTGGGCCAGCGGATTGGGCGCAGGTACCAATTCAAGAGATGCCGCATGATCGCCTCGCAAAGCGGCCGCTGGGATGTGTTGCTGGCCGATCTGGCGCTGATCTTGTTCATCGTCACATTGGGCGGACTGGTGTCCATGCCGACCAGCAAAGCGGCTGAAAAGCCGAAGCTGGCTATCGCGCCAAGCCAGGCCTTGTTCCGCAAAGTGGAAGGGGGGCCATCGATTGGCGAATGGCTGGAAGGGCAACCGCGCGACCCGCGCGCCACAGTGACCATCTTTGTCAGTTACCGGCCCGATGATGCCTCAGCCAGCCTGACAACGGCGGCGCAATTGATAAAGGAAGCGCGCAGCAGCGGCGTGGCTGTGCGCACTGTCATCAAAGCCAGTGATAGCAGTGATATTTACGCCAGCCTTGCCTTCGACGCGGTCACACAAACCCCGCAATAAGGAAATGAAAATCTAAGGGCGCGCTAAAGCTTGGCGCACTCGATCCGGTTGCGGCCTGCTTCCTTGGCGCGGTAAAGCGCATCATCGGCCTGCGAGAGAGCCTCCCGCGGATCGGCATAATCATCGACCTGAGCGATCCCGGCGGAAAAGGTAATCTGGCCAAAAGGCTTGCCGGTATCCCTGTTCATCAAGCGGCGATGCGCCAGCTTTGCGCGGGTCTTGTCGAGCCGTTCAAGCGCTGACTCTTTCGACGTTCCCGAAAACAGCAGGACAAATTCTTCACCGCCGTGGCGCGCGACAAAACACGCATCATTCGCGCTTTCGGCCAGCGATTTGGACACTGCCTTGAGAATGCGGTCGCCCGCATCATGCCCATGCGTATCATTGACCGATTTGAAGTGGTCGATGTCGCAAAAGGCAATCGAAAGCGGCTGGCCGAGTTTTGCCAGACGTTCGGTCTCAATCTCCAGCTGGCGTTCAAATGCGCGGCGGTTTGGCAGGCCCGTGAGGTGATCAAGATCAGCTTCTTGGCGCGCCTTCGCCAGGTTTTTGCGCAATTGATCAGCCTCGCGCTGGTTGCGCTCCATCTCGGCCTCGATCGTCTTGAGCTGGCCCAGCATGACCCGCGAAAGATCAAGCAGCTTGCGAAATTCTTCCTCGCCCTTTTCTGTAGGCTGGGGCGTTGGCCGCTCCAAATGCTCGCTCACCGCGCTGGTATAGGCTCCGGTCGCCTCGCGGGCGGATCGGGTGGTGGTATGAAATTCAGTCATCGCATTTTCCATCAGATCCATAATGTCCTCCATCTGATCGATCTTCTCACTCGGTTCAGGCGATTGTCCTTGCAATTGGTCGAGCCATTGTTGGTCGATTGGGCCCGCCTGCAATTCGCGCTTGGTGAGCGCTTCGCGCAGACGCGGATCGCTGCCTGACAATCCCTGACAAACCAACGCGAGATTGTTTCCCGTCACTGGCAATTCGTAGCGGCTCATGAACTGCATAACTTCGCGCAAGAGATCGCGCTGAGCCTCAATCGCCGCCGAAGGGGTCGCCGAATTTTCGGGCTCGTCGCGCCGCCGCCGTGACGGAGTTTCGCCCAGCTTGGGAACCTTTTTGGAAGGGTCCTCGCTGCTTTTGCGCACGCGACTGTAGAACATTCAAATCGGCTCCCTTTTACTCGTTGGGCGGTTTTTGATCCGCCGCCCTTTTTATTGCGCTCTTGGCCGAAGCCCCATCCCCTTAAGCAAAGAGAGGGTCTGGAACTGCCGGTGTTGAACTTATCCATCACGCAATAGAGGGGGAGACCATACCGCAGCGCGAAAAGGCCCCCTCGGGGAACTACCTAGGTATCTATATCGAAGGGGCGAAACACGCTCCAAAACCCGCGTTCTGGCACGCGACTTGCTGCTCCTGCGGCTCTTACACAAGAACGATTGGCTGCATCAGGAGGGCCGCATGGGCTGGAAAACCATCACTAAACCAAATCACATTCGCGCGCGCAGGATAGCTTTGCTGCCGATTATGGCCGCGCTTCTCTCAAGCCCGCTTGCTGCTGATACACTCCATCTTGACCCAGCACGCATTGACCGCGCAGTGGCCAATTTTACCGGCGCTGCCATTGGCGCAGTAGGCGGCGCGCAGCACCGCGCTGATCCGCGCCTGCGCCTTGTCCAATGCGATGTGCCCTTGCTGGTCGAATGGCATGGGGTCAGGCAAAGAGCAGTCAAAGTCTCTTGCCAGACCCATTGGCAAATCTTTGTGGGGATCAAATCTGCGCCGCAATCGGCCCCTGCCCCCGATATTGTCCGGCGCGGTGATAAAGTCACCATCGCCATCAAAGGCTCAGGTTTTGCGATCCGTCGCCCCGGCGAAGCGGCTCAGGCGGGCAAGGTCGGCGAATGGATCAGCGTCAAAACCGATCGCAAGGCAGAGCCGATCAGCGCCCAGATTGTCCGCCCCGGCCTGGTCGTCATCCCGTTTTAAGCCTGCCCTTCAGACGGCGAGCAAAAAATTTCGCCTAAGGTCTTAAAGCCGCAAATCGCGTGCCGTTCTGATGGCTACACAGGCACAAACTCCAAAGGCATAGGCCCCAAAGGAATTGGAAATGTCCATCAATGATATGATGAAATTGCAGGGTGTTGGCGCAGCCAGCCGCGTTGCGCCTGAAAAGCACCTTGCGCTCGATACGCAAAAGCAATCCGCCAAGGAGGGGCCTGAAGCGAAGTCGAAGCCGAAAGAAGGAATCGCTGTCGAAGTCAGCGGTCAGGTCGCAGCGGGCGAGCCGCCCGTACAAACCGAAAGAGTGAACGAGATCCGCTCCGCTCTGAAAGACGGGACCTATCCAATCGTTCCAACCGAGATCGCTGATGCAATGATCGCAGCCCGACTGAGCCTGACGGTGTCGTCATGATCGCACGCGAAACACTGACCCGGCAATTGCGGCAAATGATTGCCGCTTTGGAAGACGAGCGGCAAGCGCTTGCCACCATGGATATGGATTTGCTGATCGGGGCAGTTCGCCAGAAAGAAGCAGTGTGCGATATTCTCGAGCCGGCAGCGCCCGCTGATCTCGACCCAGAGACCCGTGCGCTAGCCGCATCGGCCCGGCAATTGAATGACATTAACCGCCGTGTGCGCAATCTGCTTGCGGCGAATGTGGCATCGCGGCTTGAAGCGTTCGGCGTGCCCCAACCCAGCTATCGTGCCGCGCGGCTTGCCCCCTCCCGCGCAGGCGCACGTTAGGAGAGCGGTGCCCTAGGAAAGGGGAGATTGGCACGCGCTTTGCAATAACTTCAGCATGAGAACAGCTGAAGGCCTTTTGCTTTGACCGAGCCGACTCCCCTTTCCGCCACCACACGGGTCCGCTCCACTGGACCGCGTTCCGACGTGCAAGTGGCAGTTGCGGATGCTGCGCGGCGCACAGATACCGATTTCGAATATCTGCTTGCCCAGGCGCGGCTTGAATCCGGTCTTCGACCCAATGCCAAGGCCCGCACGTCCAGCGCAACCGGTCTCTTCCAATTCATCGAAAGCACGTGGCTGGCAACAATGAAGCGGCATGGCCCATCGCTTGGCCTTGGCGATGTTGCCGCATCAATCCAGCGTTCGGGCAATAGCTATTACGTGCCCGATCCCTCGCAACGCAAAGATATTCTCGACCTGCGCAAAGACCCGCAAATCGCATCGCTGATGGCGGGCGCATTGGCGCAGGACAACCGTTCAGCCATCGTGCCGGTTCTGGGGCGCGAGCCGCAAGCGACCGAGCTTTACATGGCGCATTTTCTGGGAGCAGGAGACGCGCGGCGTTTCCTTTCTGAATTGCAGCGCGATCCCAGCCAATCAGCGCCTGCGCTGTTCCCGCGACCGGCCTCTGCCAATCAGTCGATTTTCTATCACCGCGATGGCAACCACCGCGACCTGGGCGAAGTGATGGGATTGATGCAAGGCAAGATGGACCGCGCGATTGCCGCGAACGGCCGCTTGCCCAAGCCTGCTCCTTGGATCGAGCCGGATACAAACAACCTCTTGGGTGATGAGAGCTTGTCACCCTATGCCCGCCGCGCCTCGCGCGAGATCGCGCAAAATGGCGCTGCGCCTTATTCATCTGGTGGGATGCAATCGCCATCGGATGCGCCGCGCAGTTCAAACGCGCAGGGGTCATCCAGTCTTCCCTCAGGACCGCCCCCAAGACCACCAATGTCGCAATTGCTGCGCGATAGTTTTGCGCTCGATGATGCCAACGGGCGGTCACAAGCAGGCGAACAAGTTCGCCGAGCCTATGACGAATTGAAGGCGCTCGGCCTGTGATCCCAAAACTTGCAAAGGCGCCCGTCGCCATGGCCGTGCCGCTGGGGATCTTGATCCTTTTCGTATTGATGGTCCTGCCAATCCCGACCGTGCTGCTCGACATTTTGCTGGTCTTCAACATCGCGCTGTCTGTCGCGATCCTGATGGTCGCATTGAATTCCCGCAAACCGCTCGATTTCTCCGCCTTCCCTTCCGTCCTGCTCTTCGCCACTCTGCTGAGGCTAGCGCTTAACGTAGCCTCGACCCGCATCGTGTTGGTCAATGGGCACGAGGGCGAGGCCGCAGCAGGCGCAGTGATCGACAGCTTCGGAGCCTTCCTGGTCGGCGGCAATTTTGCCGTTGGCCTTTTCGTGTTCACCATCCTGCTGATCATCAATATGATCGTCATCACCAAGGGCGCAGGCCGGATTTCCGAGGTTTCCGCCCGCTTTGTCCTCGATGCCTTGCCCGGCAAGCAAATGGCGATTGACGCCGATATTGCCGCAGGCGTGATCGACCCTGCCGAGGCCCGCGCGCG
>CALLIO010000096.1 GCA_938009055.1 uncultured Altererythrobacter sp. | reverse complement strand
GTCGCCGGGCACCCATGTTTCCATCTCGAACGGCTCATTGGCGACATTGGCAAAACCGTGTTTGCGCAGCCAGGCCATCGCCCATTCGCGCGCCCTCGCCTCAGCCTCGGTTCCCGCTTGGCGCGGCCCGACTTCGGTGGTGACCCCCTCGACAAAATCCCATGCGACTGTGTCGGAAGTGAGCGCCGTGTCAGCCGCTTCTTCAAGACTGGGAGCAGCGAGTGCGGGCGCTGATAAGAAAAGCGCGGCGAGTGCCAGAACGGGCGCCAGAGCGGGCGAGAGTGCGAGTTTTGTCATGGGTCACTTTGCTAGTGACTGCCCTGCCCGCTGTCCAGATTGTGCAGCGATTACCCGCTAATCAGCGCGCGCTAAGCTGCGCAAAACTCGCCCGATCAAAGCCATAGATGTCGTCGCGATAAGTGATCTTCATCTGACCATCCGGGCGATCTTCGGGGATCGCCGTAAAATGCGTGATATAGATCGGCACGGGAAAGGGTAGATTCACCTGCTCTTCCGGCGATCCACTGGCCGTTGGCATCTGGCCATTGAAAAGCCATGCGCCAAAGTCATTGGGCCGCTCCACCCGCACGCAGCCTGCGCTGAACAGACGTTCGGGCTTGGCAAAATAATGCTTGCTAGTGGTGTCGTGCAAGTAAATGCCGAGCGCATTGGGGAACATGAACTTCACATCGCCCATGCCATTTCCCGGCCCCGGCTTTTGCCGCAAACGAACGTCCAGCTCGCCTCGCTCGACAGCGCGCCAATCGACTGTGCTTGCGGGGAGAACTTTCGCATCCTCGTCCCAGCCCGACATTGCCTCAAAACCGGTGCGTCGCAGATAGGCGGAGCCGCCATTGATAATCCGGCGGGCATAGCGTTGCCGCACAAGATCAGGCGGCACATTCCAATAAGGGCTGAGCACGGCATGGCGCAGCAATCCGGCCATCACGGGCGTGGGCGATTCTGGCTTGCCAGCAACAACCGCCATCGAATCAACCACACGGCCATCCTCGATCATCTCCAAGCGCTGCTTGGTCAGATCAACATGGACATAGCGATAGCCAAGATATTTTGGCAGCTCGCTCGCATGGGTAAGATTGCGCTTGATGATCGAGGCATAATGCGACGGGCTGCGGCGCAAGGCGGACAGCATAGCGGCGTCAATTCGCGCTGCATCGCTCAATCCGTGCATCTGCCTGAACAAGCGGACGCGGTATTCCATTTCGGCGTCAAAAACATTGCCATCGGGCAAACCAAGGCGTTGGCGTGCCAAAGCAACTCTGCGGCCAGTGCTTCCGGCAACAAGATCGCGGCCAGCGGGAATGGTTACTTGAGGAAGACCACCCCATTCGCCCTGATAACGCGAATGCGCTTTGGCCAGCTTTTGCTGGAAAGAATTGGCCGCCGCCTCTTGCCCGGGTGGCAATTGCCCTTCGTAAAGCAGCGCGGCATCGCCCTGCTCGACATAGAGTGAGGATATCCCGTCCCCTGCCGCCGATGCAATTGGTGGGCACAAGCCAAGCAGACCTGCACCCACCAAGAATTTTGCATTGCGTAGGAGCGTTTTAAACAAAGCGCTCTTTAGCATTGGAACTGGCTTAACCGCGCTCGCCCATCATCGGAGCAACACGCTCGCGTGGTGGGTTCACATTGCGGGCAGTCCAAGTCGAAGCTGTATTGCAGCTGCTCGACATTGATACAGATTGGCCAGCGGCGAAGCGGCCAGAATAGTTCCAGCATTCGGTTGCCGAAGCGGCACGCAGGCAAATTTGATCGCCTTGCATGAACCAATTGGCATTGGCTGATTGGCCGGTCGCATTGGAAATGGTCGCAACGCCGGTCGAGCCGAAAAAGACGCTGTTACGCGTGCCATCAGCAAAAACCATGTCGACGGTTTGGCCGCGAAGTTCTTCGCCAGCGTGGTTGTCTGCAAGCGCCGGTGTTGCAGCGGTTGCACTCATCGCTGCTGCGGCAGCAAGCATTACAAAACGGTTCATTGTGTATGTCTCCTCACACTTCACTCATGCCAGTCGCACCAAGGCTGGCGATATCCTCTTAGAATCGATTGTCCCAAATCGGTGATAACAGCTAAAAGGTTTGATCGCAAAGGTCATGTTAAATTTCAATGCATTGCCGTTACACCAGTTTACTTTGACGCAACAGCTTCAATCGGTATTAAGAGAATAGATTGAGCAGCGATGTGATTCGTTTTGCTCAGTTTGGGATGTGAAACAAAGATCTAGGACCGTCGGTCGTTTCGCTAAGTTCGTGGAGGAAACATGACGTCTTTTCGTAAACTGACTGGTGCAGCAATTGCACTGTCGATGGTAGCTGCACCTGTCGCAGCACAAGCGCAGACCGCAGCCGCGGCTCCTGTCGCTTCAACTTCGTGGAGCGGTACGATCCTTTCGTATGTATCGTCGCTTTGTTCGCAACAGGCCGGTGGGTGCATCCTTCCGCTTCCTAATGCGGCACCGCCACCACCTCCACCAGCGCCTACGCCAGCTCCGGTTGTGCAGGCACCAACTCCGCCGCCTCCACCACAGGCGTCTGGCGGTTTCCCATTCTTGCCAATTTTGCTGGGCCTTGCGGCCATCGGCGGCGGCATCCTGTTGCTTGACGACGGTGATGACGATCCGATCTCAGCCTAAGAATTAGGAACGGAACTTCCTACAAACTCCCTCCGCTGGCTTCGGCTGGCGGGGGGATTTTCTTTTGGGGCTTACCTTTTTTTGAGCGAGCCTAGCCCGCCCCAAGCTTAACGCTTCAAGCCGGGAAGATATTGCACCCGCCCTGAATTTCGCGTTGCTGACAATTCCATATTGCGCATCCGATTGGCGCTG
Source organism: uncultured Altererythrobacter sp. (assembly GCA_938009055.1). Classification (GTDB taxonomy): domain Bacteria; phylum Pseudomonadota; class Alphaproteobacteria; order Sphingomonadales; family Sphingomonadaceae; genus Erythrobacter. The sequence continues at coordinate 3,196 of CALLIO010000096.1, read as the reverse complement.
AAACTGCAATGGACCCAGCCCGGCTCGCCAAACTCATAGATAAGCTGGTCATAGTTGAGCCGCCGCTCCATCCAGCGGCACACTTCGAAATTGCTCTTGCCGGCAACCGTGAAATCCGCCGCCTCGCCCTGACAATGCTGGCTGGTGGTTGACCCCCCGATCGAACGATTGAGCCGCGGGCCGCGATAGCCGCTGCTGATATTGACTGGCACGCCATAGTGTTCACGCACAGGTTGCAGCACATTTTCACACAAGAGCCGCAAAGCCGCAATTTCTGACGCGGTTGGATTGTTCGGAATGCCTTTGCGCAAAGCGGTTTGCGAACGCACCATTTCCGCCAATGAAAAATTGCTGGTCAATTGCATCTATCGTCCCCTGATTGCCACCGGTTTGAAGTGCAGCAATTCTAGTCAGAGGGATGAGCCGATTTCAAGTTGGGCCTGTGGGTGTTTTTTTAGAAGTGGGTTTGCACAACCCCCTCTTCACGAACGAAGACTTGGGATCGCAACCACATTGTCCGCCCTGCTGAAAAGCGCGCCCAGTGTGGCGCCGTGGACTTGATCGCGGCCATTCTCCTTGGCCTTGTAGAGCGCCGCATCGGCCCGCACGAAAACCTGATGGTAGCTTTCGCTATCGCTCCATTGCGCAACCCCGAAGCTTGCCGACAATTCAATCCGCTTGCCTTCCCTGCGGCTGACATTGAGCCCGCGCGTGGCCAGCCGCATACGTTCAGCAATCTCCAGCGCGCGCGCTTCATCGCATCCAGCAACCAGCACGCAAAACTCTTCTCCTCCGAAACGGCCAACTATGTCCAAAGGGCGCACTTGCTGTTCGATTAGCTTAGCAAATTGCTTGAGAGTCAGATCGCCGACGGCGTGTCCCCAGCGGTCATTGACCTGTTTGAAGTAGTCAATATCGGCGATGATGACACTGATCTGCAAATTTTCGCGCTGGCACTTTCCCCTCAGCGATTTGATCTGTGTCTCAAACGCCCGGCGATTGAGCAGGCCGGTCAGCGGGTCGAGCGCGCCCTCTTCCTTTGTCGCGCGCATTCTGTCGGTAAAGACCAGCGCGATAAGGCTGAGCGAGAGAACAAGGCAAAGCACCGATGTGAGCGCGATGTTGATCATCAGCAGCGAAGAGCTTTGATACTGCTCCATCGTCATAGTGCTGCTTAGAATGACGGAAAGCGAGGGACGGAAGGTGCCATATAGCGTGCCTATCACGAGCGCCGCCATCATCAATTTGTCTTCAGCCTGGCGCCGCCCGGACAACCATAGGCTCAACCCGGCGGCACCGAGAATCAGAGCTCCGTTGAAGTTTTGCGCCATAATGATGACCGGTTGCACGCCGTATCCGCGCGCAAGCCACAAAATGCCCGCGGTAAGCAGAGAAAGAATGCCGAATGCCAACAAGGGCGTGCGGTCGCCATAACGCAGCGCGACACCCCAAACCAAAGCGATGATGGATAGGCTGGACAACAGGTGGAGAAACACCAACTCCCCCTTCCCTATCGAGCCAAACACCCAAGTTTGCAGGCAAACGCTTAGCCCGACAGTAAACGCCCAAAAAGCGAACAGCAGGATGTAACGCCGCGTGCGGTCCTGCCACCACAGGGCGCCAAAGACGGCAGCGAAAATCAGCGTCATCGCCGGGATCAGAAAATAGAGAATTTGAATTTGCATCGTGCGGACAGGCCATGCTGGAAAAGGGCATGAACCACACTGGGCTGGTCGTAGTGAAAATCCTGCCTCGCCTCCTTAGGCGATGCTACTTAGGCGACCGCCTTCGTTACAGTTTCGATCTTGACGCCAGCACCGCCAGTGACGGCCTTTTCTGCAACCTCGACCCGGTCGCGGCCATTGGCTTTCGCCTTGTAAAGCGCTGAATCTGCGCGGGCGAACAAGCTCTCGTAAGTCTCGCCTTTACGCGCACTGGCCACACCAAAGCTTGCGGTCAGGCGGATGTCTTGATTGAGGCCCAAATGCTCGAGCTGGGCAAAGGCTTTGCGAATTCGTTCAGCCAATCTCTCTGCCGGCTCATTCTCGCAGTTCCACACCGCGATGCAGAATTCTTCCCCGCCAATACGACCAGCTGCATCGCTTTCGCGCACCATATCGTTGATCAATTTGCCAAACCCGCCCAGCGCTTGGTCGCCTGCCTGATGACCCCAGATATCGTTAACCTGTTTAAAGTGATCGATGTCAGCAACCACCATGGCAACCGGAACAGCCTTGTCTTCACCGCGCTTGATCATCGTGCGGGCTTGGCCTTCAAAGGCGGCGCGACTTTTAAGGCCGGTCAGATCATCGTGCAATGCGCTCTCTCTCATCCGTGCGAGATAGTCGGACAAAGACGCGCCAAGCAGCACCACGGCAGTGACCACACCCTTCAGGCTGAGCACCAGATTGATCAGCGAAAAATAGATCGAGTCGTGATAATCAGCGACATCGATATGCCCCTCAAGCTGCAAGGTCACAGTCGGCCGAACAAAGAAATCAACCGCATTGATGGCCAGAATCGCGATCACCAGATTGTCGACCTTGGTCCGCCTCGGTGCGGAAAGCAGCGATATCACGCCGACCAGGAGCATCAGCCCATATCCGATATTGGACATGATCAGCCGCGGCCCTGCATCTTGCGTTAGAGAAACCTGGACCATCAGCATTGCTGCAGAAGCAAGATAGATGAGCAACAACACAGGAAGGAAGGCGGGCTGATTAGCCCGGATGCAGGCGCCCCAAATCATACATGCACAAGCGATGGAATAGGCAAGCTGGCTAGACTGGAAAGTGATGCTGGAGTCAGGTGGCAGGCCGATCGCAATCAAAAAGCCGACAGCTGAGCAGAAGTAGGCAGCGCCAAAAGCAAGAACATAATTGCCCAGCCCGCTCTTCTTCCACAGCAAGACAAAGCACGCTGAAAAGAACAACGCCACAGATGGCGTTATCAATTCCAACAATATTGCCTGCATTTGAACCCACCCTATTCTGTTGGCTTGGTGGCTAGAGGACCAGGGTTAACATGAGGTTTTCAAAGCAAGGCAAAACCGCGCCTTGCCCTTGGCTTCGCCACGCTCTATTCGACGCGCAAAATCCACACGCAAATTCGCCTTTGAAGGAACGACCCCATGGCCGCTCAATATGCCTATGTGATGAAGAATATGACGAAGAGCTTTCCCGGTGCGCAAAAGCCG
>CALLIO010000095.1 GCA_938009055.1 uncultured Altererythrobacter sp. | reverse complement strand
TTGATGGAGCATGCGCTAACCGAAACAAGCGGCAATCAGGTGCGGGCGGCACAGTTGCTTGGAATCAACAGGAACACTTTGCGCAAACGCTTGGGCGAGCTTGGAATTCAAGCTGACCGCTTCTCAAAACCGCTTTGACGCAAAAATACAACAATAAGTCTTGCAATAGAGCAACACCTGCGTTGTAAACGCGCAACGATGTCTGGGACCGTAGCACCTTCAACCCGGCGCTCTCCGCGCTGGTGGCGCAAATTTGTGGTGGCCTCGCGCCATGCCAATGTCTTTCTTTGGCTGGAAATCGTCGCTGCCAGCGTTTTGGCGCTGGGAATATGGGCAACGTGGTTTGCCTTTACCAACGCTCCGCCTGACGGGCAATTGCTGCCGACAACGCAAGTCGCCGCGCTCTTGATGGCCACTTTGCTCCCCGCAATGGGCTTGTTGGTTCTGATCGGGCGCAGAATGGCCTTAAGACGCGCCGCGCGCGGCACCGCCAGCCTGCATGTCCGGCTCGTCTTCTTCTTCTCGCTGGTTGCCGCTGTCCCGACGCTGTTGGTCGCTGGCTTTGCTGCTTTGCTGTTCCAGTCGGGCGTCGACTTCTGGTTCTCTGACAATTCACGCGGACTGCTCCAAAACGCCAACCAGCTGGCGCAGGAATTCTATGACGAGAACCAGCGCAATGTTGGCGATGAAACGCTAACAATGGCGGGGGATTTGCGCTTCTACCTGACAGGGTTTGAGCAGATCTCCTCAACCGAATTGGCAGGGGATGAATTCGCCGAATTCGTTGCATTCCAGATGCAGGGACGCGACCTCAATGAAACTGTGATCTTGCAACGCATGGCAGAAGGCGAGTTGCGGGTCGCTGCTGCATATGACCTCACAGAAGGGCATGATCCGCTTGGCATTGCCGAGCCATCGCTGAGCGCGTTTGAGGCAGGTGAGCCGGTCTATGTCGCTGCGAACCAGACCCGGATCGAGGCGATTGCGCCCATCGATGGAACCTCTGGCATTTATCTTTACAATGCGCGCAATTCCGAAGCTGCATCCTTCCGTTCTTGGCAGAATGCGAAGTCAATCTCCGAAGCCTATGAAGTGCTGACAAGCCGGGCGAGGGCGCTGCAGCTGCGTTTCAATCTGGCGCTTTTCGTCGTCAGCCTTGCCTTGGTAGGGTTGGCAGTGTGGTTTGCGCTGCGGTTTGCCGATAGGCAGGTTGAGCCGCTCAACGAATTGGTCACCGCCGCGCGCAAGGTCGGCGCGGGCAATTTTGCTCTGCGGGTCGAAGGGCGCACTGGTGCGGATGAGATCGGCATGGTCAACCGCGCGTTCAACCGCATGACCTCTCAGATTGAGCGCCAGACCGATGATCTGGTCTCTGCCAATCACCAACTCGATGACCGGCGCGCCTTTATGGAGGCGGTTCTGGAGTCAGTCACCGCTGGGATCATCTCGCTTGATGCCAATGGCAAGGTTTTGCTGATGAATTCTTCTGCCCAAGAACTACTCCAAGCAGATGAGGGCACGCCGCCTGTTGGCGTCGATATGACAACGCTCTCTCCTGATATCGCAAGCATGATCGAAGCGGGGCTGACCAGCGGCGTTGTGACGCATTCAAAGGGCGGAGAGCTGCTGACTTTGGCGGTGAAGATCGCGCCGGAGAAGGGCGGTCATGTGATCACATTTGAGGATATTACGCGCCAATTGCTCGACCAAAGACAAGCCGCCTGGTCAGATGTGGCGCGGCGCATCGCGCACGAAATTAAGAACCCGCTTACCCCGATCCAGCTTGCGACCGAACGCTTAAAACGCCGTTATCGCAAGCAAATCGAAAGCGACAGCGAGCTGTTTGACGAGCTGACCAGCACCATTGTGCGTCAAGTCGGTGACTTGCGCAAAATGGTCGATGAGTTTTCCAGTTTTGCGCGCCTTCCCAAACCGAACTTTCGGCAAGAAGATGCGCTCGATCTGGTGCGCCAATCGTTGTTCTTGCAAGAAGTCGCCAATCAAGCGATCGACTTTTCGCTTTCGACAGAGGCAATGCAATCCAATTCGCTTAGCTGTGATCGGCACCAGTTGGGCCAGGCAATGACCAATGTGCTCAAAAATGCGGTTGAGGCTGTAGAAGCGAAAGCCTCTGCATCCGAACCCGACTTCCGTGGCAAGATCGTGGTCGTGCTGATCTCTGACCAGGAATTCTTCGAAATCACTGTGGAGGACAATGGCGTTGGCCTTCCGCAAGAACGCGAACGGATCACCGAACCCTATATGACCACCCGCGAAAAGGGCACGGGTCTTGGCCTCGCCATCGTCAATAAGATTGTTGATGAGCATGGCGGCGAAATGACTTTCTCAAGCAGCGAAAGCGGCGGAACCAAGGTTCTGATGCGCTTCGCTCGTGACCCCCTTGCTACCCCCAAAAGAAAAGAAAAGGATGCTGCCAAATGATGGGCACATGCACACAATCCACCGTTAGGAGCCAAGACTGATGGCGCTTGATATTCTGGTTGTTGACGACGAGCGCGACATTCGCGAGCTGGTCTCTGGCGTGCTGAGTGACGAGGGCTATGAATGCCGTACCGCTGCAAACAGCACGAGTGCACTCGAGGCAATTGACGAGCGCCGACCCAGCCTTGTCCTGCTGGATGTGTGGCTACACGGCAGCGAGTTTGACGGGCTCGAAGTGCTCGATGCGATCAAGGCGCGCGAGCCGGAATTGCCGGTCATTATCTTCTCGGGGCATGGCAATATCGACACCGCCGTATCCGCTGTCAGCCGCGGGGCGATGGACTTTATCGAAAAACCTTTCGAAGCTGAGCGTTTGCTGCTGCTTGTCGAGCGGGCGACGGAAACGGAACGCTTGCGGCGCGAGAACACGCGCCTGCGCGAAGGGTTCGCTCATGGCGAAGAATTTACTGGAAACTCATCACCCATCAACACAGTGCGCGCGACGCTCAAGCGGGTGGCCAGCACTGGCAGTAGGGTTCTGATTGCTGGCCCGGCGGGTGCAGGCAAGGAAGTCGCCGCACGCTTGCTTCATACGTGGAGCTCGCGCGCTGACCATGCCTTCGTTATCGTAAATTCCGCGCGCATCACGCCAGAGCGCTTCGAGCAAGAATTGTTCGGCGAGGAAAGCGATGGCAAGTTAGTGCGGCCGGGCCTGTTGGAACTGGCCGACGGCGGTACTCTCTATCTCGACGAAGTGGCCGATATGCCGCTTTCGACACAGGCTCGGATCCTGCGGGTTCTGACCGAGCAGAGCTTTGTGCGGGCAGGGGGCACGCGCCAGATCGGCGTCGATGTGCGGGTTGTCTCCTCCAGTTCGCGCGATTTGTCTCTAGAGATGGAAGAGAAACGGTTCCGCGAGGATTTGTTCTACCGGCTCAACGTTGTGCCAGTAACGGTTCCTTCTTTGTCAGAGCGGCGCGATGACATTCCGGCTTTGGCCGAACATTTCTTCACGCGCTATTCGACAGATCAAGGGATCAAGCCGCCCAAACTTTCGGCAGAGGCAATTGCGGCGCTTCAAGCCTATGACTGGCCTGGAAACGTACGCCAATTGCGCAATGTGGTTGAGCGCACGATCATCATGACCCCTCGCGAGAAGCTTGAGGTGGTTGAGCCAGAGATGTTGCCTCCGGAAATCTCGGGAGGCCAGCTTGCTGCATCGGGGCAGGGCACCACGACTATGATGGGTGTGCCCCTGCGCGAGGCGCGCGAAAGCTTTGAGCGTGAGTATCTTACTGTCCAGATCCGGCGTTTTTCGGGCAATATCTCGAAAACGGCGACCTTTGTCGGGATGGAACGCTCTGCCTTGCATCGCAAACTGAAATTGCTGGGCATGAATGAACGCAAGGAAGCCAAGGTCAAAGAGTAGGCCTGCGGGTATCTTTACGTATGCAGAACGCAAGTTTTGCATTGCACAAATCCGGTCATCGAGTCATTATCTCTCCCGTTAAGTCGGTTTGAGCGTCGTTTTCGGGGCTGAAGCCAGATTGTGATCCAGAAAAAGTCTGGACGCCAAAAATAGGAGACACCCAATGTCCAATGGCCGTACACTATCGGCACGTCCGCGATCAGAGCCTGAGCCCGCAGAGACTCCCGTTTCCAGCCCGGAATCCCGCCAAGCCAATTTGCAGGACGCATTCCTCAACCTGCTGCGCAAGAATAAGACATCGGTGACGATTTTCTTGGTTAAAGGCGTGAAGTTGCAGGGTATTGTGACCTGGTTCGATAATTTTTCCATTTTGCTGCGCCGCGACGGGCAATCCCAGCTCGTCTATAAGCATGCGATTTCGACGATCATGCCGGGCGCGCCGATTGATCCGGAGCAATTCGTCAATCAGGGGAGCAATCGCAAGCAGCGGCTACTCCAAGATGTGTTCCTCTCGCGCGTCAGCGAAGCCAATGTTGAGGTCACAATGTTCCTTGTAAACGGCGTGATGTTGCAAGGGCGGATCGCGGCCTATGACCTGTTCTGCATGCTGCTCGAGCGAGATGGCTTCGTCCAACTTGCTTACAAACATGCTGTATCGACCATTCAGCCCGCCTCAGCCGTTGACCTCAGCGATGAGTGGGAAGGTCAAGAAGACTGAGTTTTGATGATGATTTGATGGGAGAGGTGTCGCGCGGCGCGCGCGCCCTTGTCCTGTGCCCCAATGTCTCGGGCAAGTCCTATGACCTCGATGCAGATGACCGGCTCGCGGAAGCTTGCGGACTGGCTCTTGCGATCGGGATCGAGCTTGCCCATTCGCGCATTGTGCCGGTGCGCTCGGTAAAGCCGAACACGCTCTTTGGATCGGGGCAAGTCACTGATATTCAGACAGAATGCAATCTCCATGAGATCGAGATTGTGGTCGTTGATGGCGCGCTCAGCCCCATTCAGCAACGCAATCTGGAGACAGCGCTCAAACGCAAGGTAATAGACCGAACGGGACTAATTCTCGAGATATTCGGCGAACGCGCCGCAACGGCTGAGGGACGCTTGCAGGTCGAACTTGCGCATCTTGATTATCAGCAAAGCCGTTTGGTTCGCAGTTGGACACACCTTGAGCGGCAGCGTGGTGGTTTTGGCTTCCTTGGTGGACCGGGCGAAACCCAGATCGAGGCTGACAGGCGCATGATCCGCCAGCGTATGGGGCGGCTGCGTAAGGAATTGGAGCAGGTCAAAAAGACCCGCAGCCTGCATCGCGCGCGGCGGGGAAGGGCCCCTTGGCCCGTTGTTGCTTTGGTGGGCTATACCAACGCCGGAAAATCAACCTTATTCAATCGCTTAACCGGCGAAACCGTGATAGCAGAAGACCTGCTTTTTGCTACGCTTGATCCGACAATGCGCGCAATTGCGCTCCCGGCGCTTGAAAAAGTTATAATGTCCGACACAGTGGGCTTCATCTCCGATCTTCCTACGCAATTGGTCGCCGCATTTCGGGCGACGCTGGAAGAAGTAACGACCGCTGACCTGATCCTTCATGTGCGCGATATGGCAAATGCAGCCAATAGTGCGCAGAAGAAGCAGGTTCTCTCAGTGCTTTCCGACCTTGGTATCTCCATTCCCAATCCGGGTGAACAGGCAGAGCAGGGGGAGGATGCGATTCCGATCCTAGAGGTTTGGAACAAGTCCGACTTGCTCGATGAAGAAGAACGCGCGGCGCTCATCGCATCGGCTGAACAGCGTTCCGATGTTATCCTCGTTTCGGCGTTGGATGGGGAAGGGGTGGATCAGCTCCTAGGTACGGTGGAAGAGGCGCTGACCCATTCCGCCGTGGAAGTTTCGGTTGAGATTAGCGCAGCGGATGGCAAACGGCTTGCCTGGCTCTATGCGCATGGCGAGGTTTTGTCGGATGCGGACAATGGAACAGATGATAATGGCGGTCCGCAGCGGCTAGTTAAGGTGCGGATGAATCCCAAGGAATGGGGCCAATTTTCAACGCTTTAAGTTTAATTCTTGAGGTCGTTCAGCGGTCTTAACTTGCTGCCACAAACGTTCTTGCTCGTCTAGATCGAGCGTGTCGAATTTCCCGTTAGCAAGTAGCTCCATTGCCTGAAATCGGGTTTCAAATTTGGCATTGGCGCGTTTCAAAGCTTCTTCTGCATTCAAACCATAAGCGCGGACAAGATTGACTGCGGCGAACAGCAAATCCCCGGCTTCATCCAATTGTTCCGCAAGGGTGTTGGCCGCTTCAAGCTCGGCCATTTCCTCTAGCACTTTGGCTTTTGGACCTGCCGGATCTGGCCAATCAAAACCGGTGCGAGCAGCGCGTTTCTGCAATTTTTCCGCCCGGATTAAGGCTGGTAAAGCGCGCGCAACGCCATCAAGCGCGCTGTTTGCGCCTTTTTCTGCTCTTTCAGCAGCCTTGATTGCTTCCCAGCGTTCTTCTTTCATGCCGCCGGGCATATCCTCATCGCCGAAAATGTGTGGATGGCGCGCTTCGAGCTTGTCGGAAATCGCATTGGCAACGGCTGAGAAATCAAATTTTCCGGCTTCCTCGGCAATTCGTGCCTGGAATACAGTCTGGAACAATAGATCGCCGAGCTCCTGGCGCAGCTCCTCAGGATCGCCATTCTCAACCGCTTCGGCGACTTCATAAGCCTCTTCGATTGTATGCGGGACGATGGAGGCGTGTGTTTGTGCCTTATCCCAGTCGCAACCGCGCTCTGGATCGCGCAGCGTTGCCATGATCGCGAGGAGGCGGTGGATTGCGTCGGCCATTCCAGTCCTTTAGAGTGATAATATATATTATGTTAAGTCATGGATAGGCGTGTGATATGCATTACATCCCCGCCCAGGTGAATATCACAAAGACAAAGGCAAAGATCGCGACCCATGAAAGCGCAATGGTCAAACCCTTCTTCCAACTCAATTGATAGGAAGCAAAGGCCGATCCTGCCAAAACCAGCCATCCGACCAGTGAAATAATCTGGATTGTACTCGCATCATTCATGCTGTCACCTCAAGCCCATCATAACCCACAATGACATAATCGTCAGTCTCGTCGCAAAGGGTTTGGTAGTCCATGCTCTTATCAAGATGACTGAGCACCAGTGTCTTGGCATGGCAGCGCTCTGCCAATTCAATCGCCAGCGCGAGATTGGCATGCGTTGGATGCGGATCACGCCGCAAACAATCGCTCACCAAAATGTCGACATCCATAAAAGTTTCGATCATATCGTCATTTATTGCAGAGAAATCAGTAGCATAGACAATGCTCTTGCCGTCGGCTTCAAAGCGGTATCCGGTGGTTTCGGTTGGACCGTGCGGCATTTGGCACCAACTAATCCCAAACTCGGCAAACATCCGCAGCCGATCGAGTTCTTCAAGTTCAACAATCGTTGGATAACCATGCTGTCCGGCGAACACATAGCCAAAGCGTTGGCGCAGCCGGTATGCCGTATCACGCCCGGCAAAGCCTGATATTGGCCCGCCGCGGCCATATCTTAGAACCCGCAAATCATCGATACCATGGCAATGGTCGGCATGGTCATGGGTCCAAAACACGCCGTCTATGTGATCGATGGAATTGGCGAGCAATTGGCTGCGCAGATCGGTCGAGGTATCGACGAGCAGGCGTTTGCCGCTGTTACTCTCAACCACGATAGAAACGCGGCTGCGACGGTTTCTGGGCTCATCAGGGTCACAATCACCCCAGTCATTACCTACGCGCGGCACGCCCGTAGAGGTGCCAGAGCCGAGCATTATGAACTTCAAAACTGGGCTTTCGTGAAGAGATTGGCAAAATTGCGCGTTGTCGCCTCAGCAAGCTGTTCAAAGGGCTCATCACGCAAGTCAGCCACAAATTTCGCCGTATCAGCGACAAAGGCTGGCTCGCACGGCCTGCCGCGATGAGGAACAGGCGCGAGGAACGGACTATCGGTTTCAACCAGTAGCCGGTCTTGCGGAATTTCCTTTGCAACCTCCTGCAAATCCCTGGCGTTTTTGAAGGTGACAATGCCGGATAGCGAGATGGTGAGGCCCAGATCGAGCACTTTTGCGCCAAAATCAGCCGAGGCCGTGAAGCAATGGATGAGCGCCGGAAAAACCCCCTTCCCCAGCTCTTCTTCCAATATCGCCAACGTATCCGCCTCTGCATCGCGCGTATGGATGATCAGCGGCAATCCGGTCTTGCGCGCTGCGCTGATATGCATGCGGAAAAGCGCCTGCTGAACACCGCGATCAGAATGGTCGTAATAATAGTCAAGGCCGGTTTCACCGATGGCGATCACGCGCTCATGCTCGGTCGCTTCGAGCAGCACTGCCTCGCCCAGATCCTCGTGCTGGTCGGCTTCATGCGGGTGGATGCCGACGCTGGCCCACACGTCATCCTCACGCGCGGCAGTTCCAACAACTTGTTCCCATTCACTTTGCTTGGTCGAGATATTGAGAAATTGCCCGACGCCCGCATCACGCGCACGCTGCAAAACGCCTGCCTGATCCTCAACCAGACCTTCATATTCAAGATGACAATGGCTATCGATCAGCATGATCTATTCGCTAGCTTGACCGACCCGCGCAAGCAAGCCGCCAACTTCCAGCAGCAGCAGGCCGGGATCAAAATTATAGGTTGGCGCTTGAGAGGCGAGAACACCCAACTGGTGATGCATATCAATTGCGGCGAGCTGTTTGCCGCGCGGATCATCACCCAGCCTTTGCGATAAAGTCGACTGGGCCAGCGCAACTATTGCTTGGATCCGATCGCGGTCAGGGCGTTGGCCGGCGGCCTTCACAATCTGGGCGCGCATCGTCAGATCGGGGTCGCCCGTCTCAACAATCCGCTCAAAGAGATCCGAAAGCGGCTCCAATTGTTGCTCTAAAAATGTCAGTGCATGCCCTGGCGATCCATTGCAATGCGCGATCGCTGCCGCAATCGCATCTGGGGCGGCCTCTGGCGCGTATTCACGCAGCGTCCGCTCAAGATCAGCGGCTGACAGTGATGGGAAGCGCACAATACGGCAGCGCGAACGGATGGTGGGAAGCAATCGAGCTGGACGGTGGGTTAGGAGGATGAAAAAGGTACCCTGCGGGGGTTCTTCTAGGCTTTTGAGCAGCGCGTTGGATGCTGACTTTTCCATATCATCGGCCGGATCGATCAGGACGACGCGCCGGCTTCCAAGTGTGGGCCTTGTCGTCAATTTCTGCTGCATAGAGCGGATTTGCCCCACCGCGATATTGCGCTTGGTCTCGTATGGCTCGCCCTTGTCCTTCTTCCCCTGCTCCTTCTCATCCTTGGGAAGATGGGTGAGATGGAGGATGTCGGGATGATCCCTATCAGGTTGGGCAATGCCATCCTCGCGAACCAATTCGCGCGCGGCGACATTGGCAAAGTCACGCTTTCCCAGCCCGCTTTTACCCGCAAAAATCCACCCGTGATGCATGCGAGTTCCAGCCATCGCGCTGCGCCATTCGCGCCAAACCTCGCTGTGGTTGGGCCAATCCATGTGCTCTCTAAACCCCCAGCCTTTGGGTAAGGGCTTGCATGACACGCGCGTGGACATCCTCGGCCGAGCCAGAGCCATCCACAATCACGCTGCCGTCCGGATCAGCTTCTGCCTGAGCGCGAAAGGCAGCAGCCACCGCTTGATGATAGGCCGCGCTGCGCCCGCCAATTGCATCCGATGTATCGCCATCGCGCTGGGCCAAGCGGCGCGCGGTTTCAGTTGGGTCTGCTTCGATTAGAATGGTGAGATCAGGGCGCAGGCCTTCGCTACCAATTTCGTGCAGGGCCACAATCAAAGCATCACCCAGCTCGCCCGCCCCGCCTTGATAGGCTCTGCTCGAATCGACAAAGCGGTCGCAGATGATCCACTCGCCACGCGCCAGAGTGGGCCGGATACGTTTTGCAACATGGTCAGCGCGCGCTGCCGCAAACAGCAGCGCTTCTGCGCGCGGTCCCCAGCCTTCATCTTCGCCCGGTGGATCGAGCAGCAGAGTGCGTATCGCTTCAGCGCCGGTTGTACCGCCCGGTTCGCGAGTGAGATCAGCGGCAATGCCCCGCGCATCCAGCGCCTCAACAAGCATGCGAGCCTGAGTGGATTTGCCAGCCCCCTCTCCTCCTTCAAAAGCGATGAAAAGCCCCTTGCTCATGGCAGCCATCCGGTGATGCCGTTGATGATCCGTCCTATTGCAGAAGCCTTTGCAATCTCTTGCTTCGCGATCAGCGGCAATTCGGAATCGGGCATGCCGTCGACTGAAACATGCAATCGCGCAACTTCTTGCCCTTCTGCAATCGGCGCACGCAATGGCCCATGATAGAGGATCTTCATTGCGATGCGCGGCTCGGTTCCGCTCGGCACAGCAATGCGCACAGGTTTAAGCGCGGCGAGTTCCACCCGCCCCTCTTTGCCATTTTGAACCTTGGCAAAGCCGACCGTATCATTGGCCGCGAAGAATTGACGCGATTGGAAGTTTGAAAAGCCCCATTCAACATAATCGCGCGATGCTTGCGCGCGCGCTTCTTCACTGGCTGCTCCTGCGATCACCAGAACCAATCGCCGTCCGTCGCGCTGGGCCGAGCCAAGAAAGCCATTGCCCGCTTCGTTGGTGAAGCCGGTTTTGATGCCGTCTGCCCCCTCCACCTTGCCAATCAGCGGGTCGTGATTGGCCTGCCCAACGCCGCCATAGCGGAAACCCTCTTTGCCGAAGTATTCGCTATATTTGGATGCATGGCGAGAGATCAGCGCATCTGCCAAAGTGACAAGATCGCGCGCAGTGACAAAAGTTTTGCCTTCGTCCGGCCAACCATTGGGCGTGCCGAAATGGCTGTTGCGCATGCCAATCAACCGCGCCTCATCATTCATCATGGCAACCCATGCGTCGAGCGAACCCGCGGCGCTTTCCGCTAAGACCACCGAGCCGTCATTGGCCGAGATCGTGGTGATCCCGCGTAGCAGATTGTCGACCGTAACTGGCTCGTCTGCGGGCAAGAACATGGTCGAACCCTTGCGGAACCATTTCTCATGCGTTTCGGGCTGAGGGGTAAAGCTCTGCTGCGGGCTGAGCTTGCCATCGGCCATCAGCTCAAAAGCGACATAGGCCGTCATCACCTTGGTGATCGAAGCAGGGATAAAGCGCCGGTCGGCATTGCGCTCGTGCAGGACTTGTCCGCTGGTCAGATCGACCAGAAGCGCAATCGG
>CALLIO010000094.1 GCA_938009055.1 uncultured Altererythrobacter sp. | reverse complement strand
TTTTTTCGAGAGGATCACCGTCACCGGCTCCTTCTCGATCATCGCATCCATCGAGAATTCCACCGCGGGCGCAGCCTCCTCGATCCGTGTGCGACGCTTACCGATTTTGGTATCCTCGGCGTAATCCTTGCGCAGCGTATTGAGATCGCGCTTCAGCCGCGTGCGTTGGCGTGCGGGCGAAGCGAGCAATTTATCCAACCCGTCTTTTTCCTCGAGCAATTTGCCCTTCTCATCGCGCAACTGCATCTCTTCCAGCTTGCGAAGTGAACGCAGTCGCATGTTGAGGATCGCTTCGGCCTGCCGGTCGTTGAGCGCAAACTCCTTCATCATCACCGGTTTCGGCTCATCTTCGGTGCGGATGATTTCAATCACCCGGTCGAGATTGAGGAAGGCAATGATATAGCCTTCGACCAGCTCCAGCCGCCTTGCAATCTGATCGAGCCGGTGCTGGCTGCGGCGCTGAAGGATGTCGATCTGGCTGCGCGTCCAATGCTCCAGCAGCTCTTTCAGCCCCATCACCATCGGCGTGCGGGTTGCGTCCAATACGTTCATATTGAGCGAGAAACGCGTCTCCATATCGGTGAGCTTGAAGACGCTTTCTTTCAACAGCTCAGGATCAACGTTGCGGCTGCGCGGGACCAGCACGATACGGATTTGCTCGTCACTCTCGTCGCGCACATCATCGAGGATAGGCAGCTTCTTGTCGGCAATCGCCTGCGCGATCTGCTCGATCAATTTGCCCTTTTGCACCTGATAGGGAATTTCGGAGATGACGAGCTGCCATTGCCCGCCGCCCAGCCGCTCAATCCCAGCGTCCTTGTCTTCCTGCTTTTCCGCCTCTGCCGCGTGAAAAAGACCGCGCACACGGAACGATCCGCGCCCCGTCTCATACGCTTCTGAGATGTGAGCAGCGCTGTCGACGACTTGTCCGCCGGTGGCAAAATCGGGTCCTTGGAAAAGCTCCATCAGCCGCGCATGCTCGACATGCGGATTGTCGATCAGCTCAAGCGTTGCATCAATAATTTCCGCCGCATTGTGCGATGGGATAGAGGTCGCCATGCCCACCGCAATCCCGCTCGCGCCATTGGCGAGCAGATTGGGGAAGAGGCCCGGCATCAATTCCGGCTCTTCCTCCTCGCCATTATAGGTCGGGATGAAATCAACCGTGCCGTGGTCCAGCCCTTCCATCAGCTGGATTGCGGTTTTGGTCAGCCGCGCCTCTGTATAACGGTAAGCGGCGGCATTATCCCCGTCGATATTGCCAAAGTTCCCCTGCCCCTCGACCAAAGGATAGCGCAGCGCAAAATCCTGAGCCAGCCGGACCATCGCATCATAAGCGGCGGTATCGCCGTGCGGGTGATATTTGCCGATTACCTCACCCACGACGCGGGCGGATTTCTTAAACGTGCTATCGGGTGCAAGCTTCAACTGCCGCATCGTCCATAGCAAGCGGCGGTGAACCGGCTTCAACCCATCGCGCAGATCGGGCAGCGAACGCGCGGTAATGGTCGAAAGCGCATAGACGAGATAGCGTTCTTCTAGCGCGCTATCGAAGGGCGCATCGACGATCGCATCAAACGGGTCTTGTTCTTCGGGTAAATCGGTAACGTCAGACATCATGCTCGCTTAGCAAGACAGGCCGCGCCAAGGTAAGAGGCGTTTCCACAGGAACGGGGCGAATGGGACGTCTTTTCCGCTGATTTTCGAGTTGGCGAAAGCTGTCAGTAGAGGTATCCATCGAGGATGCTCGGATCCCGGTCGCGCTCCAAACTCTCGATGCACGCTGACCTTGCCCCGATAAAGCAGACAAAGGCACCAGAGTCAGCTGATCTAGCCCAGTCTCCTAGTTCGTCGATCTCTATGCGTCCGTCGTACGCAGCATTATCGCAAGAGCTTTTTTGGCGCTTAGCCGACTGCCTATAGACCCATATCCGATCACAGCCGGGCTCAAGCTGCAATTTGCAATGGTTAGGCGTTTTTCGGCTAAAAATGATATGATCGTGGTCACTTCTGCATATCCCACCGCATAAATGGTATCTTGAGCCTGGTATGCGGCCTTCGCACAAAGACATGCCTCCGTGGACTTGCTTAAACGTCCCTGCATTTTCTTCGTTGCATCCGGCAAGTGAAAACATAAGGGAAAGAACAGCGATGCTCAGAACGATTGCGCGATGCTTCAATTTTTAACCTCCGCTGCTTCGCGCAATGCGCTCACTTCATCTTGCAGGTTTTTGAGCCGTTCCAAGATTTCCTCGCGCTCTGAATGCGCCTCTTCCCCCGTCGCCTCGGCCATCGCATTGACGATCACACCGATGAAGAGATTGAGCACGATAAAGCTGGTGAGCAAGATGAACGGCACGAAAAACGCCCAGGCATAGGGAAACTGCTCCATCACCGGGCGCACAATCCCCATCGACCAGCTTTCCAGCGTCATAATCTGGAACAGCGAATACAGCGATGCGCCCAGATTGCCGAACCATTCGGGGAATGCTTCGCCAAACAGCTTCGTCGCCATCACCGCGCTGATGTAGAAGAGCAGCAGCAGCATCACGATGACGGTGCCGATGCTGGGGATCGCGGCGAATAGCCCGGTGATGACTTTGCGCATGCTCGGCACGACGGAGATCAGCCGCAGCGCACGCAATATGCGCAGCGCGCGCAAAACCGAGAATTGCTGGGCCGCCGGAATTAGTGCGACGCCCACGATCACCAGATCAAATATGTTCCAGCCGTTTTTGAAGAAGGCGAGGCGATAGGCAAACAGCTTGATTGCCAGCTCCACCACGAAAATCGCCAGCGCTAGCTTGTCGAGATTGTGAACAATGCCGCCAATCTTGGACATGACCCAAGGCGATGTTTCCAGCCCCAACCCAATCGCATTGATGACGATGACCGTGATGATGAACTTTTCAAAAAAGCCGGATTCAACCAGCGCACGAGCGCGGGCCCGCAGCGAATTTCGTGGGAGTGATGCAGCTTCCATAGTGCGTCGATCTAACACCGGATTTTTCGCGCAGAAAGACGCGATGTAAAGTCATGCCCCACTCATATCGGGCTTCGACAAAGCGCTGATCTGATCCGACGAAGGACCTTCAAAAAGCGCGCTTTTGAACAGCAAGAGACTTGCCAAACTCCAAATGTGGCGACATTAAGGCGTGAATAAGGCCAAATAATGGCTTTATTAAGGCGTAAATGAGGCAGACCCCCTTCGTTTGCTTTCAAAATGCCAAAACATGGGAGAATTATGATGCGTAAACAATGGATTATCGTCACCCTCGTCAGCTCTGCTCTCGCCTTGAGTGCCTGCAGCGAAAGCAGCGATATGACCTTTGAAGGCGTGAATGAGGCAAGCGAAAGCATCGCTGCTGACGCCGAAATGGTCACCGAAGCCAATGAAGAGGCCGCAGAAGTCGATATGGCAGCCTCCGGCCTGCCCTCACTCGACAAAGTGCCGGTCTCGCTGCCACAGCTTGCCTATATCTATGACTTTCGCTGGCAGATGCCCGCCGATGATATTGGCAAGCTCCAACGCCGCCACGCTTCGCTTTGCGAACAACAAGGGCCGGCCAGCTGCCAGATCCTCGGCATGAGCAAATCGGGCGAAGAAGCCGATGAGGTTACCGGCCTCTTACAGCTTGCTGTGGCCAGCCGCCAAGCACGCGCCTTTGGCGCTTTGCTGGAGGATGAGGCAGAGGATGCAGGCGCTGAACAGGTTTCAGCTGAAATCGCTTCGGAAGAGCTTTCCAAACAGGTCGTCGATACCGAAGCACGGCTGAAATCGCGCGAGGAATTGCGCGACCGGCTGCAAAATGTTCTGCGCACCCGCAAGGGCAGTGTCGAGGAATTGGTGGCCGCTGAACGCAGCGTCGCGCAGGTCAATCAGGAGATTGATCAAGCCCGCAGCTGGTTGAAAGAGATGGAAGGCCGCATCGCCTATTCGCGGATCAATATCCGCTATGAAACCGGCGTTCCGGTTAGCAGCGATTTCCTCTCTCCGGTTAAGAGCGCGGTGAACTCGCTCGGCTCGATCCTTGGTTATATGGCTGCATTCCTGATCCTGCTGGTCGCGATCGTTGGCCCGATTGCCGCACTGGTATGGCTGGGCCAGCGGATGAACCGCCAGTTCCGCAAGCCTGAAGAAAGCGCGAGCTAAACCTCATGGGGGAAGGCAGAGCGCACTCGCTGATCCAGTGCTCTGCCAACCATGTGTCTGCTGGGCCCGTTTGCCCCTCCACCCTTGACGGGTCTGGCAGGCACTACATGACCTCTACATAGAGCGCGCATCA
>CALLIO010000093.1 GCA_938009055.1 uncultured Altererythrobacter sp. | reverse complement strand
GAGGTCATTGCGGCCATTCAAAGCAATGTGGGAGGCTTTGCCGGTAGGAAGCGTGCCGCGATCCTCACCGTTCCAGCCTTTGAAAACCGGCCCTGTTGCGCAGGGAATGCACGGATTGACCAGCAAGCACGCCATGCCTTTCAGATCATTCTCCACTGGCTCCAGTTCGGTTCCCGTCCCACGCCCAATTGCCATCTCGCTGCGCACACAGGCGGGAACATCCGCGCCCAGCTTTGCCGCGCGCGCCTCCCAATCATCAGGCAGGCCGTGAGATTGTTCAACCAATCGGAAGACCGCGCCCGCATCGGCAGACCCACCGCCAAGGCCAGCAGCGACGGGCAAGTTCTTCTCCAAGGTGATGGCAAGGCCATCAGAACGCGGGAGCGCCGACAGCGCCCGCGCCACCAGATTGTCCATCGGATTGTCGATCCCCCCGGCGAACTCGCCAATGGTATTGACGCTATCCTGCTCCGCAGGTTTCGCGCTCAGCGTGTCGCCGCAATCAACAAAGGCGAAGAGCGTTTCCAGCTCGTGATAGCCATCGTCTCTGCGCCTGCGGACATGCAGCGCAAGGTTGATCTTAGCGTATCCAATCATTGGGCTGCTCTTAATCAAACGCCTGCCCGGACCTAAACTAGCCAAACGGCGAGCGCGGCCACTACGCAAATGAGGGCCTGTGTTAGGTCCATCAAGAATATGAACCGCATCGGACCTTTCATGACCGGCCAAAGCGCGATGTCTTTTCGCTCTCCTGCTAGAAGAACAGGCAAGTTGAACGCGAATTGCGACAAATGCGCTGATGCCAAGACCAAGAGGATAACAATTCTCTCGCCATCCGCTGCAAATAGTGATGCTTCCAACAAGAAAAGACCGAGCAAGAGCACACACAACAATGCGAAGGCCGCATTGAATCCGCCAATGAACCGAACGATCGCGGCTGTCGTTTCAAACAGCGGAGAGCTTCGCGCCTCTCTTGGGATGAGAACCTTCGCTGCCGTATGTTGCTGAAAGCCGAAATAGCGAAACGCCATCCCGAACCAGCCAATCGAGGCAACGAGAGCAATGGCGTAAAGAATATCTCCAGCTGACAAAGGCTACCTCACATATTCGGATAGTTCGGGCCGCCGCCGCCTTCTGGCGTGACCCAATTGATGTTCTGGTTCGGGTCCTTGATATCGCAGGTTTTGCAGTGGACGCAGTTTTGCGAATTGATCTGGAATTTGGGTTCTGCGCCCTCTTCCGTGATCCATTCATAAACGCCCGCCGGACAATAGCGGTTTGATGGGCCAGCGAACATTTCCAGCTCACTCGCCTTTTGCAGATCAAGATCACCGACCTTCAAATGCACCGGCTGATCTTCAGCATGATTGGTGAAGCTGAAAGAGACCGAGGTCAGACGGTCAAAGCTGATCACGCCATCAGGCTTGGGATAGTCGATCGGTTTGAACAGGTCAGCGCGTCCCGTCAGCTCGTAATCTGGCTCATGCTTCATTGCGATCGGCAGTCCGATTTTGAGCGTGCGCATCCACATATCCGCGCCCGCAATCACGGTCCCGAAATCGCCGCCAAATTTCGCAACCGCTGGCTGCGCATTCTGCACAAGCTTCAATTCTGTCGCGATCCAGCTTTCGCGCACATTCGCTTCATATTCAGCAACTTCTGTATGCTCTTTGCCATCAGCTATAGCGGCCGCGATGCTTTCAGCCGCCAGCATTCCGCTCTTCATCGCAGTGTGCGATCCCTTGATACGCGGGACGTTGACGAAACCTGCTGCGCAGCCGATCAGCGCACCGCCGGGGAAGCCCAATTTGGGCACCGATTGCCAGCCGCCTTCGTTAATCGCCCGCGCGCCATAGGCAACCCGCGTTCCCCCTTCGAGATATTCGCGGATCGCAGGGTGCTGTTTCCAGCGCTGGAATTCCTCGAATGGCGAAACATAGGGGTTTTTGTAATCAAGCGCAGTGACAAAGCCGATGGCGACTTGTCCGCCAGCCTGATGGTAGAGGAAGCCCCCGCCCCAGCTATCGCTTTCGCTCAACGGCCATCCTTGGGTGTGCAGCACACGGCCGGGCACATGCTTGTCGGGATCAATGTCCCACAATTCCTTGATACCAAGGCCATAGACTTGCGGCTCGCAATTGGCCTCAAGATCGTATTTCGCTTTCATCTGCTTGGTCAGCGATCCGCGCGCGCCCTCTGCAAAAAGCGTGTATTTCGCCTCAATCTCCATGCCGGGCTGATAATCAGGTTTTTGGCTGCCATCCTCGGCAATGCCCATATCCTGCGTGATAACGCCGGTGACCGCGCCCGCATCATTGAACATCACTTCGTTGGCAGGGACGCCGGGGAAGACCATCACGCCCAGCGCTTCTGCCTGCTCGCCCAGCCAGCGCGTCAGATTGCCAAGCGAGCCTGTGTAGCACCCTTTGTTGCTCATCAGCGGCGGCATCATCAGATGCGGCATATCGAACTTGCCATTTTTGGTGAGCGCCCAGTGCCAATTGTCTGTCACTGGCGTTTCAGCCATCGGGCAGTCCATATCGCGCCATTCGGGCAGCAGCTCGTCCAAAGCCTTGGGATCGACCACCGCGCCAGAAAGGATATGCGCCCCGATTTCGGAGCCCTTTTCCAGCACCACAACTTCAAGCTCTTCGTTGATTTGCTTCAAGCGGATGGCAGCGGAAAGACCGGCTGGCC
>CALLIO010000092.1 GCA_938009055.1 uncultured Altererythrobacter sp. | reverse complement strand
AGCCGAGCTTGAGAAAAAAATTGCACCGCCGGCAAGCTTGTTTGCGCCCGGAAGCAAACCCGCTGATTTGGCCGCTTTTCGCAAATGGTGGCTTGAAGAGCCCGCGCTCGATCCGCTTGGTGTAAAAGGCCGGATTGCTGCACGCGGAGAAAAAGACGCAAAACTGATGGTTTTGGTGCTCGACCCTGAGCCTGAGGATACGACCGAGTTGCTCCGCGGGCCGCGCGGCACGATTTTGGGCAAAATTCTCAAGGCGAGCGGGATAGAGCCAAGCGAAGTCTATTTCGCATCCGTCCTTCCCCGGCACATGCCGATGGCTGATAGCGCCGAATTGCTCGCAAAAGGATATGCCGACGTCGTGAAACTTCACCTCACTTTGGCTGCACCGCAGCATGTCTGCGCTTTCGGCAGCAACATCCCACCGCTTTTGGCGCACGGAGTAGCTGAGGAAACGGTTAACGCGTCTGGTTCTTTACAAGAAATTAACCATGAAGGCCGCACTACTCCGCTGTTTGTTGCCGAGAGCCTGGAGGGACTGATGGGGTCCCCTTCGTTGAAGGCCCGGTTCTGGCGACGTTGGGTTAAATGGACGGATCGGTTGAACTGATGAAAACTATGACACGCTGGAAAATCGCTGGTCTTGCAATGGCTGGCGCCCTTGGCCTCAGCGCAATGCCTGCAATCGCCAATTCCAGCTCCGACAATTTCCGCATCTCGAGCCGCGAAAGCGTGGTGCCTGGCATTCTCTCCAGTTCAGAGAGAAGCTTTTACAGCGAATTGTTCCGCTCGATTGACCGGCAGGAATGGGAGCGTGTCGAAAGCATGCTCAATTCACGCCAAGGCGGTCTGCTGCATCAAGTCGCAGCGGCTGAATATTACACGCATGCCAACAGCCCCAAAGTCAGTGCTGATCAGATTGCGCGCTGGTTTGGCGCGGGCACATCGCTTCCCCAAGCTGCGCAGCTTAGCCGTTTGGGCGAGCGACGCGGCCTCACCGCCATTCCTTCGCTGCCGCAAACCCGCAGCTTTGTGCGCCAGCCATCAGCTTCCAAGCGTCTTCGCCCCCGCCCAGTCAATGACGGGACGATGTCTTCACGGGTGAAGTCGGCGATCCTCGACCGGATCAAGAATGATGATCCCTATGGCGCGCGCCAACTGCTCAGCGGTATCGACGCATCGCTTAGCTCTGCTGCGCGGGCCGAATGGCGCCAGCGCGTGGCGTGGAGCTTCTATATCGAGAATAAGGATTCAGAAGCGCTCGCTATGGCGCAAACTGTGTCTCAAGGCTCGGGCGCATGGGTCGCAGAAGGCGCATGGGTAGAAGGGCTGGCCGCATGGCGGCTCAACAATTGCAACGCGGCTGCTGATGCATTTGCTCGCGGGGCACGGGTTGCGCAAAACATCGAACTCAAAGCCGCCTCGCATTATTGGGCTGGCCGCTCTTACATGCGCTGCCGCCGTCCCGGTGATGCGGACGAGCAATTGCGTTTGGCATCACGTTCGGACGAGACGCTCTATGGCATGATCGCGCTTGAACAGCTCGGCATTCGTCTGCCCGAGGGTGAGAATGGCAGCCGCCTCTCGCGTCAGGATTGGCAGCAATTGCGAGGCCGCGAAAATGTGAAGATTGCTGCGGCACTTTCCGAAATTGGCCGTGACAAGCTGGCTGACGAAGTGCTGCGCCATCAGGCCAAGATCGGATCTCCGGCTGAATATCAGGCGCTGTCGCGCTTTGCCCGCGAATTGGGCATGCCAGCGACGCAGCTATGGATGGCCCATAACGCACCGCGCGGCAGCGTGTCGGAGCGGGCTCTGCGCTATCCAACAGCCGATTGGACGCCCAAGAATGGGTGGAAAGTCGATCCATCGCTCGCCTTTGCGCACACTTTGCAGGAATCAAACTTCCGCGCGGCTGTGGTTAGCCCGGCGGGCGCACGCGGCTTGATGCAGATTATGCCAGCCGCTGCCCGCGATCATGCTTCCAAGATCGGCGTGCGCGGCACAGCGCGCGACCTTTCCAATCCTGAAGTGAACCTCGCCTTTGGGCAAGAACACCTCCAGATGCTGCGCGACAACAGGGCGACGCAGGGCAAATTGCCCAAGATCATGGCTGCTTATAACGCTGGCCTTACGCCAATCTCGCGCTGGAATAACGAGATCAACGACCGCGATGATCCGCTGCTTTACATGGAATCGATCCCCTATTGGGAAACACGCGGCTATGTCGCCATCGTGATGCGCAATCTGTGGATGTATCAGCGCGCTGAGGGAACGGATTCCCCTTCACGCAGAGCCTTGGCTCAAGGTGATTGGCCCGGCTTCCCGCGTCCGCAATCGCGCCGCCTAGCGACCCGCATTATTGAAAAGCGCGCACCGCAAGAAACAGCTCCTGTGATTGAAAAGTCGATTGCCGAACAAATGTCGGACCAGACCTCAGTCTCGCAGCCAGTGGTGCAAGCCCTTCCCAACAGCGAGAGCAATAGTGGCGGTTGACGAAAGCCGCACATTCAAGCCGATCAACATCGCGCTTGTGACCGTTTCGGATACGCGCACGGCGGAGAATGACACTTCGGGTGATATTCTCAGCCAGAGGATTGAAAGCGCGGGGCATAATCTTGTCGCTCGCGTCATCGAAGTGGATGATGCCGATGTGCTGGAAGCCCGCTTCAACGCATGGATCGACGACCCGCAAGTGGACGCAATTGTCTCCACCGGTGGCACGGGACTGACAGGCCGCGATGTGACACCCGAAGCGCTTGACCGCGTGAAGGAAAAGGACATTCCCGGCTTTGGCGAATTGTTCCGCTATCTAAGCTTCAAGACTATCGGCACCAGCACCGTGCAATCGCGCGCGCTGGCTGTGGTGACGCGCGGAACGTATCTGTTCGCCCTACCCGGCTCCAACGGAGCGGTGAAAGACGGTTGGGACGGTATCTTAGCCGAACAGCTCGACAGCCGGAACCGGCCATGCAATTTCGTCGAGCTGATGCCAAGACTGAAAGAGGTTTGACTTCAAGCGCTAAACTAGCGGCATAGCTCGTCAATGGCGCTCACCTGATCCTTGATCGACTCAAGTTCCGGGTCGTCAGTTTTGACAATACTCAACAGCTCCTCATACCGTTTGATAATCGCCTTAAGCTTAGGGGAGTAGTTCTTCACCCATTTGCGCGATCCGCCGGCGGCGTTCGTACCCTTTGCCGCATTGCTAACAATCGCGCCTTCTTCTTTGAGCGCTTTAAAGCGATGCTGGATTGCCGATTTGTAGAGGCCCAAAACGCGATCTTGCTCGTTCAATTCCCATAGTCGCTCAAGCACTTTCGCGTCATTCTCGAACACTGCACCATAGGCATCGCGATCGGTGAGATGGCGCTTTAGGACAGCCTCCACATCATCCAATCGTCCCTTTGCGATGTATTGGTCATAAATCCACAAGGAGCCAGCAGCGCTTAGTTCGATGACATCGCTTGTTTCGACCACGCCTTCTTCATTTAGCTCGAGAAGAGCGTCAAAATAGCGATCACAATCCTTGGAAATTGATTTGAATTTGGGCTCGAAGCCATCGATTAGTCCGTCGCGAAGTGTAATGGCTCTCTCCTCATTCTTCTGTGTTGCTCGCGGTTTGCAAAGCGTCCTTCACCCAACACCTAAGACAAAGCCGCCGCGCCCGCTGTACGGCTCCGACGTTTCTGCCCGCTCTCAATCTCGCGCAGAAGGTCTTTCACATAATCATCAAAATTGACCTGCATCCGGTGACGCGGACTGTCGTAGAAATGGCCAAGATTGCGCCGTTCATCCTCTTCAGTGATCCGCTCCATCTCCGCCGCATCGGGCAAAGCATAGTCGCCGGCCAAACTGGCAGCGACCAGTTTCGATTGCTGTTCAGCAAAGTTCACAAGCGTTGGCAGCGGCTGCGCAAGGCCGAGGAAAAACAAATTCTCAAACCCCGGCTTCACCATCCGCTTGAACAACGGGAAAGTGTTGTCCTGCGGGATAAGCTCCTCCTGCTTGAGGAAGGGGAACGTCACATTGTAGCCGGTCGCCCATACAATCGCGTCCACTTCCTCGCGCGAACCATCGGTGAACACCACACCATCGCCATCGAGCCGCTCTATGCCGCCTTTGGGCACAATATCGCCCGAGCCAACCCGCAAGAGAAATTCGCTCGATACCGATGGATGCGCTTCAAGCGGTTCATGATCGGGAGTAGGCAGCCCGTAAGCTTCGGGATTTCCGGCGAGCTGTTTCACTCTTTTTTGCGCGAGTTTTCGGCCAATCTTCTGCGGCATCCATGCGGGCAAAGTCGCTTTGTCCAAGGGTTGCCCGTTGGAATATTTGGGGATCACCCAAACGCCGCGGCGCATCGAAATGAAAAGCTTGCCCGCGATCGGCCGCTGGGACAATTCGGAGGAGATATCCATCGCCGAATTGCCAGCCCCAACGATCAAGACATTCTTCCCCCTGAAATCATAGGGTTCAAACGGGTCAGCATAATTGTGCGAGTGGACTTGATAGCCGCCAAACTCGCCGGGATATTCGGGGGTACGTGCATCCCAATGGTGGCCATTGGCAACGCAGAGCGCATCATATTCGCGGCTCTCACCGCTTGAGAGTTCGATGATCCACTTACCATCCTCGCGCCGCTGGCAATCGACGACGCTGGTGTTGAAGGTGATCGTGTCTCTCAGGCCGAAATGATCGACATAATCATGGAAATATTGGAGCAATTCGGTGTGATGGGGAAAGTCCGGCCATTTTTTCGGCACTGGAAAATCCTCAAACGCTAACCGCCATTTCGACGTATCGATGTGAAGCGATTGGTAGCAGGATGACGCCCCATTGGGGTTCTTGAAATACCAATTCCCCCCAATGTCATCGGACATTTCGAAGCAGTCGTAAGGAAGGCCAAAATCCTTCAGCCGCTTTGCCATTGTGAAGCCAGAACAGCCTGCTCCTATGATGCATGTCTTGGGCTTGGTCATTTCATCCAAATCCGCCGCCTGCCTCTCCCGGTTTGAAACGGATCAAGCGACTGTCGGACAGTGCTGCGGTGCGGTTCACAACGGCCTTTTGATATTCGGCATCTTTGATCATTTCGAAGAATGCGCCGGAGTTTGGATACTCAGCCACAAAGCCATCGTGCCATGCGCGCTCGTCTGGCCCTGTCACCATCGTCTGAAACGCGCCGCGCCACACGATTGTGCCGCCAACGCGTGAGAAAATCGGGCCAGAGGTTTTGCCATATTCCTCGTAAGCGCGCCGACCGCTCCAGCCATTGCCGTGAAGCGCATGCCCTTCGGGATATTCAGCCTCATCACGGTAAAGCAAAAGGTTGAGCATATGGATCGGCTCATCGCGCGGCAGATCCTTGAACGCTGCGAAATTCGCAGGGGACGGATCGATATATTGGGTCATTGTTAGCTCTCCTCAAACATCAATTTCACGCCATTCGCCCGGTGACAGGCCCTCGACTGTCCACGACCCTACGCTCCAACGGACAAGGCGCAAGGTGGGATGCTCCACCGCCGCTGTCATCCGGCGCACTTGGCGGTTCTTGCCTTCAGATATTGTGAGCGACAGCCAGCTATCCGCCACGTTTTTGCGGTAGCGGATGGGCGGATCACGTTCCCACAAATCGGGCGGGTCGATAGGCTCAGCATTAGCAGGCTTGGTCTTGCCGTCTTTCAGCATCACACCTGCGCGCAAACCCGCAATCGCCGCCTCGTCTGGCACGCCCTCAACCTGCGCGAGATAGGTCTTTTGCGTCTTATAACGCGGCTCTGCAATGCGCGCTTGCAAGCGGCCATCATCGGTGAGCAGCAACAAGCCTTCGCTATCCTTATCAAGCCGTCCAGCCGGATAGACACCGGGCACATCGACCAGATGCGCCAAAGTGTCCTCCACGCCATCCTTGCCGCCGGTAAATTGCGACAGGATGCCAAACGGCTTGTTGAGCAGGATTAGACGGGCGATACTTACCCCTCCAGCGTATAATCAGCGAAGCGGTCGCGCAGGTCCTTCTTGCTGATCTTGCCTGTGGCCGTGTGGGGAATATCGTCCACAAACTCGACCGCATCAGGCATCCACCATTTTGCAATCAGCGGGCGCAGATAGTCGAGCACGGCGTCCGCTGTTACGTCTTCGTCCGGCTTCTTCACCACGAAGAGCACGGGGCGCTCATCCCATTTGGGATGCGGCATGCCAACACACGCGGCCTCTGCCACACCGGGGCATCCGACAGCGGCGTTTTCCAGCTCAACAGAGCTAATCCATTCTCCGCCGGATTTGATCACATCCTTGGTCCGGTCGGTGAGCTGGAGCGTGCCATCAGGATGGATGATGCCCACATCGCCAGTGTCGAACCAGCCATCATTGTTGCAGGCATCCGTCTCTGCCTTGAAATAGCGCCGGATAATCCACGGTCCGCGGATCTGCAGCGTGCCTGATGTTTTTCCATCGCGCGGCAGTTCGGTCACATTGTCATCAAGGTCCACCGTGCGCAGCTCCACACCGAAGATCGGGCGGCCTTGCATCGCGGTCTTGTCAACTTTCTCTTCAAACGAGAGTTCATCCCAATCGTAAGTCGGCCCGCCTACGGTCCCGATTGGAGACGTCTCGGTCATGCCCCAAGCGTGCTGCACGCGAGTGCCGTTCTTCATCAAGCGCTCAATCATAAAGCGCGGACACGCCGAGCCGCCAATGGTCGCTGCTGACAATGGCGGAAGATCAATCCCCTCAGCATCGCAATATTGGAAATGCGCAAGCCAGACGGTCGGAACGCCCGCGCTATCGGTCACTTTCTCGCGGATCATCAACTCATGCAAAACAGCCGGATCATTGACAGCGCTAAAGACGAATTTGATGCCAGCCATCGCGCCTGCATAGGGAAGCCCCCAGCTCGCCGCGTGGAACATCGGCACAACTGGCAGCATGACTGATGAGCCGGAGAAGTTGAATGCCGATGGCTGCAATCCAGCCATTGCGTGCATCACGGTAGAGCGGTGTTCATATTGCACACCCTTGGGATTGCCCGTGGTGCCAGAGGTGTAGCACAGCATGCAGGGATCGCGCTCTGATCCCTCGACCCATGTGTAATCACCATCCTGTTCGTCAATCCAGCTTTGAAAGCTGAGACCATCAAATCCGTCAGCCGGATCGTAGCAAACATAATGCTCAATCGTCGTCCAGCGCTCGCGCATCTTGTCGACGATGGGCTGAAAGGCTGCATCGTAAAGCAGCACTTTGTCTTCGGCATGATTGACGATGTATTCGAGCTGATCGTCGAAGAGGCGCGGGTTCACCGTGTGGAGCACCCCGCCCATGCCGGCTACGCCATACCAACTGACAAGGTGGCGCGAATGGTTCATCGCGAGGCTGGCGATGCGGTCGCCTTTCTTCACGCCCAAAGCTTCGAGCGCTTGCGCCATTTTCAGCGCATCAGCGCGGATACCAGCCCAATCAGTGCGGCTCTCTGAACCGTCGGCCCAGCGGGTAACAATCTCGCGACTGCCGGATTCCCGCGCCGCGGCATCGATCACATGAGTGATCCGCATGGTCCAGTCTTGCATTGCTCCAAGCATTTTTGCTCTCTCCGTTATCCGTTGCTCAGTTATTCCGTTGCAAACCGTTCATGCCGGTGCGCATAAAGGTTTGCAATCGAAACTCTTAAACGCAGGCAGCCGCTAACATTTTTGATCTAATTCAAACGGCCAAGGTAGGTCTGGTGGAACTGTCCTCACTCGACCGAGACAGCCTTCATATCCATGTTTCAATTTTGGCCTATCTGCTGGCTTGCATTGTGCTCCGTGCAAAGGCGTATAGTTTGCGCCCTTGGTTTGCCGTGCTCGCATTGGCTCTGTTTGGTGAATATGTGGATGGGCAAGGCCTGGTTAGCTACACTGACTACCCCGACCAATCGACCATTTGGAAATTCCATGGCAAGGACATCATCAACACGATGATCGCGCCGACGATCTTGCTGTTCGGAGCGCGCTTTACACGTGTGTTTGAAAAACCGGTCGCCTCTGCGGGTGTTCCCGAACTAGACTCAGTGGATAGCGGCGAAAATTAGGCCACCAGCTTTAAGGCTGCTCGCCCACTGCGAACAGGTTTCAGCTCAACTTTGTGCAGCCCCTCGACCCCTTGCAATCGCTCGGCCAATTCGCCGTCGAGCTTGAAATTTGACCCAAGGTGCAAGGCCGGATCCCCATGCTCACTGATAGCCAAGCGGATCATGACTTCGCCTTGGGCTTCCTCGTCGCGCTGAAGTTCTTGCGCCAAAGCACTGAGCGCGTTCTCATCACCAACTTCGAGCGTGAGCATCATCCGCGTGCTGCCCTTCACTTCTTCCAGCGGACGCGCGCCGCGCACAGTAACGCGCGGTGGTTCATCTGGGTTGGGCGAATCCAGCTCGACATTGAGCAGCAGACAGGTGCCATCATCGGCCCATTGCTGGAATTGGTTGACGAGCGATTCTTCGAAACACGCCGCGCGGAACTGGCCCGACTGGTCAGAAAATTCAGCGCGAATGAATTCCGCGCCGCGCTTGGTCCGTCCCTTGTCGACGTTCTCGACCATGGCAGCCATCACTGCGCTGGCCCGCCCGCCGGTTGGCGCGCCCGCCTCCATCAAATTCTGATAGGTGCGCGCTCCATTGGCAGAGGCGATGGCGCGATGCTGCTGGACTGGATGGGCAGAGAAATAGAAACCGAAATTCTCGCGCTCCTGCGCCATGCGTTCTGCGCGCGTCCACTCATCCACTGGCTGTAGCCGCAATTCCTGAGCTGGCGCATCCTCGCCACCGAACAAGCCCGCCTGCCCGCTCGACCGTTCGCGCTCTGCCGCATCGGCAATGCCCAGCAGAAGATCAGCATTGCCAATGATCGCCGCGCGATTGGGTTCGAGCCCGTCAAGCGCACCAGCGGCAGCAAGCCCTTCCAATTGTCGGCGGTTCATCGAACCTGGGGGAAGCCGTTCAAACAGATCTTCGAGGTCTTCAAACGCGCCGCTGCCCTCGCGCTCTTCCACGATCGCATCCATCGCCTTTTCGCCAACATTGCGAATGCCCGCCAGCGCGTAACGCACGCCATAGCCATTGTCGGTCTGCTCGACGGTGAAGCGCGCTTCGGAAGCGTTGATATCGGGCGGCAAGACTTCGACGCCGATATTGCCATCGGGGCCCGTCTCTTTCGGGTAACGCCGCG
>CALLIO010000091.1 GCA_938009055.1 uncultured Altererythrobacter sp. | reverse complement strand
CACTTTTACTCCATAGCCGTACCGGCTGGATTTCGCAGCATAGCCTCTTGCAATGCGCAATGGGAAACGCCTTATGCTTGGGTAAGACCATTTCGAGGTAGCCCTAAGCATTTCATGAGCCGCATTGCCGTCCATTTTCCGAGCGCAGCCTATGCCAACCAGCTTGTGGCTGGCGTTCCGTGTGCCGCGCGCGCGGTGCATTATCTTGTGCGCGAAGGCGAAGTGAATCCAGGCGCAACGGTGGCTTTTGTGATCGAGGAGAACGGCCAGCTCACCCCCTTTTGCCGGTCGGAATTATCGCGGCTTGCACCCGAAATCGATTGGACATTGGAGCACGAGAGCGAGGATGATGCGACCATCGAAGCTGCAGAAATTCTCGCTTCGATATGCGGCGGGCAAGGCCAAGCGCCTTCGCTGGCACATGCAAGCAAGGCGATTTTCGCTGCTACGGGAAAGCCAACAGACGGCATCGTCTCACGCTATCTCAACCGGCCGATCTCGCAAGCCATCTCACGGCAATTGCTGCGCAGCCAACATATCCGCCCCATCCATGCGACGCTGCTCGCCGCTCTGATTGGGATTGTTATGGCTGTTTTTCTGTTCGCCTGCGGCCCGCAAGGGCTGCTGCCGGCTGCCATCCTTTTCCAAGCCGCCTCGATCATCGATGGGGTCGATGGCGAGATTGCGCGCGCCACCTTTCGCAGCTCCAAAAGCGGCGCTTCGCTGGACACGGCAACCGATGCTGCGACCAACTTCGCCTTTGTCGGCGGGCTTGCGTTTAATCTGTGGCAGCAAGGCGGAACCTACGCCCCGTTGATCGGATTGGCGGGCCTTGCCCTGCTTGCGCTTGGCCTATCGCTGATCGGCGCACTTTCAGTGCGAGCTGGTAAGGGGTTGTCCTTCGATGCGATCAAATCCGATGTGCACGCAGGCGGATCAAGCGTAATGCTGGTGCTTGCCAAGCTCACCTCGCGCGACTTTTATGTGCTGGCTTTGGCGGTTATGGTCGCGCTTGGTTTTGGAGCCGCTGCGCTCATCACCTTTGGGATAGCCGCGGCCGCCTGGTTTCTCTTCGTGCTGGGCAAGCTTGCGAACCGGTAACGCTATCCAGGCCCCAACTTGCCCATCCCCGCCGAACGCACTAAATCCAATCCCGTATTGGTTTCTGTAAGACTACGAGGCCTAAAAAGGCGCGTTTCATGTAGGATCACGAAATTGGGCCAGCGATGATGCGACGGGCCTTAAGGAGCGCCAAGCCAGAATGAACGGCGAATGGGGACGGGAAAGAGCGAGCCGGTGCGGCGGGCTGTTGCTGCGCGTGCGCCTGATCGCTGCAGGCGCTATCCTCGCTTGCGCTGCCACCGTATCTGCCCAAGAGCTGCCGACTTACGGCCCGCCTGCCCCTGCGACCCAGCCGCAAAGCGTTGGCGCGCCCGAACACATCCCCTCTGCCCTGTCCGAAGCTGTGGCCAAGGCGCTGGATGACAGCCCGCTGGTTCTGGCCTCAAAGGCTGAGCTTGTCGCGCTCGATGCCGATTACCGCAGCGCGAAATGGCTGCGCTATCCCAGTCTCTCAGCCGAATTGCTGGCGGCCACGCGCGGATCGACGATTGCCGATTCCGATGGGCTGGCAGTCAATGTTGCATTGGAGCAGCCGATCTGGGGCGCTGGCAGTATCAACAACCGGATCGATGTCGCACGCGAAACGCGGCAGGTGGGCTACAATGCCCTGCGCGAAGTTCGACTGGCCGTGCTGCTGGGCGTCGTGAACGCCTATTTCGATGTGGTGTTTGCCAATGAGCGCGCCGTTGTGCTTGAACAAGGTCTGGCCGATCACGCCCGCTTTCTCGCCTCGATTGAACGCCGAGTGGCTGCCGAGGTTTCCCCGTTCACCGACCTAAGGCTGGCCCGCACCCGCGTTGAGCAATTGGAGATCGAGCTTGCCGCCGCGCGCGAGGCCAGCGATGCTGCATACATAAGGTTGATCGAATTTGTTGGCGAAGATGTGCCGCGGCCCCTTTCTCCCACTTCCGCTATTCTCAACAGCCTGCCGACGGAGCAATTGGCATTGTCTGAGGGGCAAAGCTGCAATCCCACGCTTGATGTGCGGCGCAGCCAGATTGACGTTGCCGAAGCCCAGCGCCGCGCGGCCAAGAGCGATCTTTTCCCCCAAGTGCTGCTGCAATTGTCGCAAAATGAGATTACCGGCTCGCGAGCTGCAATCGTCCTGCGCGCGCAGACGGGCAATGGCCTGTCCAAACTGTCGGCGATCGACAGCGCGGATGCGCGGATTGCACAATCCATCGCCGAT
This sequence comes from uncultured Altererythrobacter sp., assembly GCA_938009055.1. GTDB lineage: Bacteria > Pseudomonadota > Alphaproteobacteria > Sphingomonadales > Sphingomonadaceae > Erythrobacter. Next base: position 667 of record CALLIO010000091.1, on the reverse strand, counting down.
CTGGGACAAGCGGACCGCGAGCTGCGTACGCAATTGCGGCGGGAGTATATTGCCCTTCGCGCCAATCGCCTGCGCGCCGAAAATGGCGAGCGCTCGGTCGCCGCAACGCTTGATCTCCAAGCGAGCTATCAACGCCAATTCGTGGCCGGACGGCGCAGCTGGCTGGACTTGCTCAATGTTGTGCGCGAAGTAACCTCAGCGCGCCAAACCGCTGGCGATGCACGCGTAACGGCAGCGGCCAGCGCCGCGCGAATATTGGCGCTGGCGTGCCGCTGGCAGTATGATGGCGTTGGCGAACCGGCGGACACGGTCGCCAGCCCGATCGCAAATGAGGGGGAATGACATGAGCGCTGATCTGTTCACCGCGATTGATCGTTTCGCCCGTGAGAACAATACCCCACTCGACAATAAGTGGAATGCCGAGCTGCGCGGTCAGGATCTCGGCGAAGGCGTGAATACGCTGCATAATGTGCAAGCCGCAATGGGTTGGCACCAGCCTTTTGAGATTTTCGGAAGGCCGCGTGCAGACCAGTTTCCGCTGCTCGTCCATGACCCAGACGCTGGATGGTCGGTCGCAATACAATGGCTTGGCGAGGAGGAATATTCGCTAGCTGGCGGTGCTGGCACAGCCAATTGGCACGGCAGCCAACGCTTCTTCCTCCTCGAT
>CALLIO010000090.1 GCA_938009055.1 uncultured Altererythrobacter sp. | reverse complement strand
GAAGGCGAGATTTGCCTTGGCCGCCAAGTCGGACAGATTATGACAGCGCCTGCCATCACGGTTGAGCCAGCCACTTCAATCAATGATGCATTGGGATTGATGACAAAGCGGCGCATTCGCCACTTGCCAGTGATCGACAATGGCGCGCTTGTGGCCTTCATTTCCATTGGCGATCTGGTCAAAAACCGGATTGATGAAGTCGAACATGAAGCCGAAGCAATGCGCAGCTATATCCAGACCGCTTGAGCTTCTGGCTTCGGCTCCCTAAATAGGGTGCATGTCTGAAGCTCTCACCCTAACTCCCGCTGCTGCAAAGCGTGTCGCGTGGATTGCTGAAAAGCAGTCCAAACCCGCAATATTGCGCTTGTCAGTTGAAGGCGGGGGCTGCTCTGGCTTTCAATATAAGTTCGATTTGTCCGATGGCGCACAAGGCGATGACAAGATCAGCGAAACTGACGGGGTTAAGCTAGTGGTTGATCCGATTAGCCTGGACTTGGTCAGTGGCAGCGTGGTGGATTTCGTCGAATCCTTAGGCGGGGCGGCTTTTAAGGTCGAGAACCCGCAAGCAGCGGCTGGATGCGGCTGTGGTTCAAGCTTCGGTATCTGAATATGTCCCCTCAGGGGGTTAGACGCGAGGGCAATCTTCGGGCACACCCTCCCATATGAAAATCGCAACATTCAATATCAATGGGATCAAAGCGCGGCTGCCGCGGCTGAAAGAATGGCTGGCGGAAACGCGGCCAACTGTGGCGTGCCTACAGGAAATCAAAAGCCAGGATGAAGGCTTTCCAGCCAGCGAGTTTGAAGAGCTTGGCTATTCAGCCATCTGGCATGGGCAAAAAAGCTTCAATGGTGTCGCGATCCTGACGGATAATGAAGCGATTCCTGATGGCCCGCAAGAAGTGCAGCGCGGGCTTGGCATCAATGGCCCCAAGGAAGGCGAGGGCGAGCAATCACGCTATTTGGAAGCCGATGTGACGGATACAGACGGCCGCACGACACGCGTGGTCTGCATCTATCTGCCCAATGGCAATCCGCTGCCCGGGCCCAAATTTGACTACAAAATCGCTTGGATGGCCAAATTGCGCGCGCGGATGGCTGAGATTTGGGCATCCGAAGTCCCTTGCGCAGTCGTGGGCGATTACAATGTCATTCCCGAAGATGACGATGTCTGGGCTGTCAAAGCAATGGCCAGCGATGCACTCATGCAGCCTGAGTCGCGTAGTGCTTATGCGCAATTGCTCAGCGATGGATGGACAGACGCTGTGCGCACACTAAATCCGCGCGGCGGAGTGTGGACTTACTGGGATTATCAAGCAGGCGCATGGCAACGCGACCATGGCTTCCGCATCGACCACTTGCTTCTGACGCCGGAATTGGCTGACCGATTGCAATCGGCTGGCGTTGACCGCGAGCATCGCGGGCGTGAAAAGGCCAGCGATCACGCGCCTGTGTGGGTGAAATTAAGCTAGAGCCGAGCGGGCATTGCCCGCTAACGCCTTAACGATAGAAAATGTGGCTGCTGATCGCTGTGCGCTTCGCCTTTTTGCGGCTCCACGATGGGCTCACATATTTCGCGTGAAAATAAAGCGAATCTTGCGCTGCGCTATCCCACTGATCTTCATGAGCGATCCGTGCGATGGCTTTGGCGCGCTGCCAAGCGTTTGAGCTAGTGCGAATGCGCGGCATCCGCCCATTCTTCACGAAAGAGAATTGAGCGCGCTGATAGACAACGCCGCAATAGCTATCGGGAAAACGGCGATCTTCGCTGCGGTTCATCACGACTTTGGCAACAGCCAATTGACCAGCCAATGGCTCGCCGCGTGCTTCAAAGTAAACTGCGCCAGCCAAGCATTGCATTTGCTCGCTCAAGGAAAAGTCAGTCGAGGTTGCATTGACGAGTTCGCGCAAGGAGCTTGCCGCAGGAGCTGCAGCTTCAACGGGTTCGACGACATCTTCTTCAACCACTTCAGGGACGGGCTGAACAATCTCGCTTGAGACAAATGTAGGAGCAGGCGCTTCTTCAGCGACTTCTACAGCTGCGCTAGCAGCACCATCATTGGCCTCTTCTTGTGCAAAAGCGCCAGACATTTCGGCGCTTGCAAGAGTAAAAACAGTAGCAGCAGACAATGCTGCAAGGGTAATTTTATGGGTCTTGCGACTCATTATGTTTCACGTTTTGAGCGGTGAACGAGCTCTGGCGCAGGTTAGGACCTGTTCGCGTTGAATTGCGACAATTGGGGTTAGATCCAAAAAGGGGCCTGCCGGCTCATCCCCCGTCTGCGTGCTAATTCGTGGACTGTATTGCCCAATCGAACCGCCTACGCACTACGAAGTTGAGCGCGAAATAGAGACATAAATCTCTACGTCAAGTTAACATTCGCCCTGTGAAGGCAACGATGCGATGAACCGTTCGGGATCAGCGATATCCAGCTCTACAACCCAAATATCCGGGTCCTGCTGGCCTCTGCGCTGGATGTACTCAGCAAACTCTTGTTTATTTTCATCGTTTTGCTGCTTTGCAACAATATAGGGCCTGCTTCCATCGAGCTGCGGCATCCGCTCCCAAAGTGTTGCATTTTCATTGCGATGGGTGGTTAACAAAAGAACGGTGCCAGCCTCTCTTTCGCCTTTGGACAGCACCATTCCAAAGCCGCCCTGGGCCTCAGCAATGCGAATATAGCCCGAAACTTCTAAATGCGCAGGAAGCCTAGCGTCCAACGGGCTCACTCTTGCTCGGCTGGATCGCTGGAATAGCCAGCCAATCCGGAAAGCGCGATGTGCGAGCGCATGAATGTACCTGTGCCGCGGCCAATTTCATCGCCTTCTTCGTCAATTAAACGCGATTCGGCCACGAACACTCGGCGTTTGCCGCTAATCCATTTGCCTTCTGCAATCACTTTGCCGGTGCGCACAGGCTTGGTGAAATGCAGATTGAAGCTGGTCGTCAGCAGGAATTTGTCGCTCACCAGCGTGTTGGCTGCATAGAAGGCTGCATCATCGAGCATTTTGAAATAAATCGTGCCATGCGCTGCGCCCGCTGCGTGATAGCTGCGCTCGTCCACATCAAAGGTAAGGCGCGCAATGCCCTTGTCCAAAATCGACAATTGAGAGGAGAAGAGCTGATTGACTGGCGCTGAGTGGTAAAGGCGCTCAAGCGCTCTGTAATGGCGCTGCGCTCCGCCTGCATCGGCAGAGGAAGAAGCGTCTTCAGGCGGCATCGCGATCAATATGATTGCTGAGCAAAGCGTAAATCGCTTCGCAATCAGGCGCTTTAGTCAATGCGTCATGCACGCCATCATCGCGAACCATACGCGAAATGGCAGCCAAGGCATGCAAATGAGTGGCGCCTGCATTTTCTGGCGAGAGCATTGCGAACACCAAATCCACTGGCATTCCATCAGCCGCATCGAAGTCCACGGCTTGTTCCAACCGCAAACAAGCTACCATTGGACGCGAAATCTCAGCCGAGCGCGCATGCGGGATCGCGACACCCCGGCCAAAGCCAGTTGATCCAAGCTTTTCGCGTTCTTCAAGGCCATCAAGCGCTGTAACAGAATCGATCCCATAGACTGATGCGAGCAAGCTGGCAGCTTGCTCAAGCACAGTCTGTTTGGATGTTGCATCCACAGTCACAACAGCTTCGGGTAGAAATTGGAAATTGGGGTTCATCGGGGCAAAAAGTCCTGAATACCTAACAACTTGCGAGAGCCAATGCACCGAAAAGGGGTGGCGATTGGTCCCATCATATAAGGAAAGGCACCAGGAATTTTCATTCCCCAGACCGTGCCTTATTGTGGCTCAACCCAGCCGATTGAGCCGTCAGCGCGGCGATAAACCATATTATGCCGTCCAGTGCCAGCATTTTTGAAGAAAAGCGCAGGCGTATCCTGCAAATCGAGCAGCATCACAGCATCGGGCACGGTTGTTTCAGGCACATAGACGCTGGTTTCCGCGATAATGGGCGGAGCATCGACAGTGACTTCTTCTTCCGATTCGTCCACTGCGAAGATGGTGTAAGCCGCTTCTTCTTCCTTCATCGCATGGGCGGCTTGTTCATGGCGATCCTTGATCCGCCGCTTATAACGCCGCAATTGCTTGTCGATCTTGGCAGCGGCTCCATCAAGCGCTTGATGCGCTTCAGCGGCTTCTGCTTGAGCCTTAATCACAAAGCCTTGCATTGCATGCGTCACAATATCGCATTTGAAGCCATGCGCTGACCCCTTGCCGAAGGTGACATGCGAGGAAATCGCGCGTTCGAAATATTTGTCGACGATCGATGTCAGCCGTTCCTGCGCATGCTCTTGAAGCGCGCTGCCGGTTTCCACTTGGTGGCCTGAAATGCGAATATCCATGTTCTGCGCTCCTAATTCGACCAAAGGGGGGATTCGATTTGGTCGACAAATTGTTTGTGGCGAGCCAGCTCTTCCGAGCTTGCGTGATGGGGGCGAGGCTCGCGCCGTTCGCCGGTTGGTTTACCAATCAGAGTGGATGCTGTCTCATCAACTTTGGTTTCAGTCGCTGGATCATCAGCAGCCAATCCAAGCCCAATCTGCCGGCCACCCGTTAGCTCAACGTAAACTTGTGCAAGCAATTCGGCATCAAGCAGCGCGCCGTGTTTGACGCGGTGGCTGCGATCAATTCCATAGCGTGTGCACAAAGCATCGAGCGACAATTTCGCGCCGGGATGCTTTTTGCGGGCAAGCGCGACAGTATCAACCATCCGGTCAAGCGAAACAGGTTCCAACCCAGCCAAAGCAAGCTCTGAATTTAGGAATCCGAAGTCGAACCCAGCATTATGCGCAACCAGCGGTGCATCGCCTAGAAATTCAAGCAATTCCGCTGCGCCATCCTTGAACAATTGCTTATCTGACAGAAAGCTGGCGGAAAGACCGTGCACGGCTTCTGCGCCTGCGGGCATATCGCGCTGCGGATTGTAATAAGCATGGAATGTCGCGCCAGTTGGCACGCGATTGACCATTTCTACGCAGCCCATCTCAACCATCCGGTCACCTGTCTTGGGATCAAGACCTGTGGTTTCCGTATCAAAGACAATCTCGCGCATTGAAGGCACTATCGGATCATGAAGGCATTCGCGCAAGGGGCTTGTAGCGTCAATTGGACGCTAATTTTCCTCAGTTGGGCCTTCGAGCAATTCCGCTACTAGTGCTTTCACAGAAGCCTTGGTTTCTTCCAGACTGACCCCAGTGTAAATCACATGATCTGCACGCGCGCGCTTCTCAACATCGGGCACTTGGATTTGGAGAATGTGCTGAAATTTCTGCTCGCTCATACCGGGGCGAGCCAAAACCCGTTCGCGCTGCATATCTTCAGGAGCTGAAACAACGACAATATGATCGACCATGGCGTGGCCGCCACCTTCGAAAAGCAAGGGAATATCGAACAGGATCAAAGGTTGATTTGTATTCGCTTCGATAAATTCAGCGCGTTTATCGGCAACCGCTGGATGGACAATTGCTTCCAGCTTTGCGCGTGCATCAGGATCAGCGAAGACTTGTGCTCCCAATGCATCGCGGTCGACACCCTTGGGGCCAGTTGAGCCAGGAAAAGCTTGCTCGATGATCGGAATCAAGGGGCCGCCTGGACCTTGCATGGCGCGCACTTCAGCATCAGCATCAAAGATCGGCACGCCGCATTCTTCAAACATGGCTGCAACGGTTGATTTGCCCATGCCAATTGAGCCGGTTAGGCCAATGGTTTGCGGGCTGGATTGTGCTTCACTCATTTCAACAGCAACTCCCGCAATTCCTCATCATAATCACGCGGCGCAGGCTGGTTGAAGAAATGCTGGAATGCAAAGGCTGCTTGGCCAATCAACATCGAAAGCCCGTCAATCGCTTGATGCCCC
>CALLIO010000089.1 GCA_938009055.1 uncultured Altererythrobacter sp. | reverse complement strand
GCGCCGCGATCCAGATTGCGCTTCACTGCGCTGAGCAGGCCCGGCAAAAGCGATGGCCGCATCACTTTCATGTCTTCGGATATGGGATTGTCGAGCGTCCAATGGCCACCGCCAACATGGGCCGCTTCTTCTTCAGAGATGAAGGACCACGTGATCGCCTCGTCCAGCCCTGCGCCAGCCGCTGCGCGGCGAAGGCGGCGTTCCATCATTTGTTCAGCTGTTGCGGTCGGGCGCGCAACTCCCTCCGCGCGCGGCAAAGGAACGCTTTCGACCTTATCGAGGCCGTGAATGCGCACGACTTCTTCGACCAGATCAGCAGGCCCTTCGATATCGTGGCGACGCAGCGGGCAGGTCACTTGCCAGTCAGAGCCAACCTCAAAATTCAAGCTTTCCAAGATGCGGCGCTGTTCGTCTTCTGCCACGTCCACGCCGCCAAGGCGCGCGGTCAGTTTCGGATCGAATGCAACCACTTTATGTGTCGATGGCGGCGACCCTGCGCGCACCGCTTCGCTAGGTGTTCCGCCGCCCAGCTCAACAATAAGCCCAGTGAGCAAGTCCAGCCCGTCATCGAGAAACGCCGGATCAACTCCGCGCTCAAACCGTGTGCGCGCATCCGATGCCAAGCCCAGCTTGCGCCCTGTCACCCCGATTTGCGCCGGATTAAAGTACGCGATTTCGAGCAAGACATCGGTCGTCTCATCCGAGCATCCCGATTCCAGCCCGCCCATAATGCCGGCAATGTCATGCACGCCCGCATCATCGGCAATCACCGTCATGCTGGGGTCGAGCGTATAAGTCTTTTCATTGAGCGCCTGACACTCCTCACCTTGGGCCGCTCGCCGCGCCACAATAGCGCCCGTCAGCTTCGCCAGATCATAGGCATGGGCAGGTCGCCCGAACGCAAGCATCAGATAATTGGTAAGATCGACCAGCAGCGAGATCGGCTTTTGCCCTGCGCTTTGCAGGCGCTGTTGCAGCCAGTCGGGCGATGCGCCGTTCTTAACCCCTTTGACCACGCGCCCGTAGAATGCCGGGCAGCCTTCTGGATCATCGGTGCGGATTTCAATCGGGCAATCGCCGGATGCTTCAAACTTTGCGAAAGCGATGGGTTTCAGCGTGCCAAGACCCGCCGCGGCCAGATCGCGCGCAATCCCGTAAACACCCATGCAATCGGGCCGGTTGGGCGTGATCGCAACGTCAATGATCGGCGATGAGCCATGATATTCGGCGAAGCTTTTGCCCACGCTGGCATCAGCTGGAAGCTCGATAATCCCATCGTGATCTTCGCCTAGTTCCAGCTCGCGCGCGCTGCACATCATGCCATTGCTCTCAACGCCGCGGATCGCGCTTTTGCGAAGCTTCATGCCATTGGATGGCACGACGGCATCGGGCAGACCCAGCACGCCCTTCATGCCCGCACGCGCATTGGGCGCACCGCACACGACTTGCAGCGGATCACCTTCTCCGGTCGAGACGGAAAGCACTTGCAGCTTGTCTGCATCGGGATGCTTTTCCGCCGTCAACACTTCGGCAATTGTGAAGCCAGCTAGCAATTCGGCAGGGTCCTCGACCCCTTCGACTTCCAAGCCGATTGCATTCAATGCCTCGGTAATCTCAGCCAGCGAAGCGGTGGTTTCGAGGTGGTCTTTCAGCCATGTGAGCGAGAACTTCATGCGCGCGCTCCTACACCAGCGGAAAGCGTGGGCTGATCAAATGCCGAGAAGCCATAATGCGATAGCCAGCGCACATCGCCATCGAAGAAGGCGCGCAGATCATCCATGCCATATTTCAGCATAGCGAGCCGGTCGACGCCGACGCCGAATGCGAAGCCTTGATATTCTTGCGCGTCAACGCCCGCGCTTTCCAGCACGCGGCGATTGACCATGCCGGAACCCAGCAGCTCCATCCATTCGTGTCCCTCATCATCGCCTGATCCGCCGACCACGCGCCTGCCGTCTTCCTTGGCATAGCCGACATCGACTTCGACCGATGGTTCAGTGAAAGGGAAGTAGGAAGGGCGCAGACGCAGGACGATATCCTCGCGCTCGAAAAACGCTTTGAGGAAAGTCTCCAGCGTCCATTTGAGATGGCCCAGATGGATGCCTTTATCGACGACCAAGCCTTCGACCTGATGGAACATCGGCGTGTGGGTCGCATCGCTATCGCTGCGATAGACACGGCCCGGCGCGATAATGCGGATCGGCGCGCCCTGCTCTTTCATGCTGCGAATTTGCACCGGCGAAGTGTGCGTGCGCAGCAGCATTGACCGGCCTTCTGAATCCTTGTCAGGGAAGTAGAATGTGTCATGCATCGCGCGGGCGGGATGGCTTTCATCCATATTGAGCGCGGTAAAATTGTGCCAATCATCCTCAATCTCAGGACCCGTGGCGACGGCAAAGCCAAGGTCGGCAAAGATTTCAGCCAGCTCGTCCATAACCTGGCTAACCGGATGGACACTACCGCGCTTTTGCTCGACTGCTGGCAGGGTTAGGTCGAGCGTTTCGCTGGCTAGCTTCGCTTCCAGCGCAGCGCCTTCCAGCACTTCTTTGCGCGCGGCAATCGCATCGCCCACTTCGCCGCGGACAGCTTGGATTGCAGGCGCAGCCTCTGTGCGCTCTTCCGGGCTCATCTGGCCCAAGGTTTTAAGCGCCGCGCTGACCCAACCTTTTTTGCCGAGCGCTGCCACTCGCAGCTCTTCCAAAGCATCGGGGGTTTGGGCCGCCTCAATCGCGTTGAGCGTCGCCAGTTTCTGTTCTGTCAAATCGGTCATAATCGGGCTATTCGCTGAAGTGTTGCTACGCGCTGTGTAACGCGCGCCCTAGCGCCCTCAGCCATGCAAAGCAAAGGGGCAAATGCGCTTCGCCAAAAAGCCCTATCGCTCTGGATTGTCGAGCGTTTGCACCGGTGAGCCCCAAAGCCGCGCGCGCGCTTCCATAAAGGCGCTGAGGATCGGGTGGTCGAGCGCCGCATATTCACTCGGGTTCATGGTCATAAATTCGCGGAACTCGCGAGTAAAATGCGCCTGATCGTGGTAATGTGCATCCATCGCTTCGGTCCAATTTGCCCCGTGCTGGAGCATATAGGTCGAAAGCGAGCGCATGAAGCGTTGACGGCGCATCAAAAGCTTTGGCGGGAAGCCGAAATAACGCCCGCAAACCCGCTCTAGCGTCCGGACGCTCATCCCCACAGCACTGGCAAATTCCGCAACATTCGTGAGCTTAATATCGAGCAGCGCCTTGTGAACGCGCATGATTTTAGCCTCGTCGCGATTGGGCTTCATCACTTCGCGTAGCTTTTGGGTGAGCGCAGCCAGCTTCTCGCTATCGCTTACGGCCACATCGCACATCACGTCTTGCAGGCTGGCGAATTTTTGGAAGGCGGGATGCTCGGCGCCATTGGCAACGGTATTGGCGAGCTCCGCGGCGGGCACATCCATAAACCGTGCCCAACCAAGCGGGAGAAAACCGACCCCCCACATTTTCGCTGTTCCAGCGCGAAATTCGCACGGCAGCGAGCTGGGCCCGGTCGCCCCGAAATGCGCGCCGGATGCGGAAGTCTCGCCGATACTCGCGATCGGTGCTTCACCAGCGAAAAAGCGGATATTGCCCCATTCCGGCTGCAAATAATCATGCACCCGTGCGCCTGCCTCAACCTTCAAATCGAGCAGATAAAACGTCGTGAAGCAGCCATCGAACTCCGGCGGCGGAGCGATAAACTCGCTGTGTATTTGAAACTTGACATCCGACCGGTCCAAAGCCCGGATGCCGTCAATAGTCGTTGGCCCACCCATGCGCGCTTAGTGGCAAACTTGGCGCAGCTTTACAAATGCAAAGGGCGCAAGTGTCAGTTTCCAAGACACTCGCGCCGCTTTAAGCATTTGGGACCCGTTTTAGGCGGGAAGAGCCGCTTTCGCTTGCTCGATAATCGACTTGAACGCCGCTTCTTCGTTAAGCGCCAGATCAGCCATCACCTTACGGTCAAGCTCGATCCCTGCCAGCTTCACGCCATGCATGAATTGCGAGTAGGTCAAACCTTCAGCGCGCACCGCAGCGTTGATCCGTTGGATCCAAAGCGAGCGGAAATTGCGCTTTTTGATCTTGCGATCGCGATAGGCATATTGACCAGCCTTCTCGACCGCTTGGCGCGCAATGCGAATGGTGTTCTTACGGCGACCGCGATAGCCCTTGGCCTGATCCAGCAGTCTTTTGTGTTTTTGGCGTGTGGTCACGCCGCGTTTAATGCGAGGCATTTATCTATCCTTTAAGACGGAAGCGTTTTCTTACGCCCCCTCAAAACCAATCAACCGAGCCCGTAAGGAGCCCATTTCTTCACTGTCTTCGCATCCGGATCGGAAGCTACCGAAGTGCCGCGGTTCTGGCGGATATATTTCGCATTGTGGCTCATCAGACGGTGGCGCTTACCAGCAACACCGTGCTTGACCTTGCCAGTTGCGGTGATTTTGAAGCGTTTCTTCACACCGCTTTTGGTCTTCAGCTTGGGCATTTTCATCTCCTAGATTGTGACACGCTCACCAGCCCTGGCAGCCCTAACGGCCAGGCCGGCAAAATGATTCGTGTCTTTGAAGTGGGCGCAAATACCGGAACTGCGCCGGAATGCAAGGAATTTGAGGGGGCAAGCGCGGCGCTGAGTTGCTCATTATGCAAGTTGACGAAACACATACTGGAAGCTCCCTTGTAATAGCCCAATTTCATCGGCCCTTACACACAGATGAAAAGGACCGCGGCGGAGCATGACAGCACGCTGCGATGTAGGAAAATGGATCTTTGGCGCTGCGCTATTTCATCTCCCGCTCTTCGATAATCACCAGCGGGGCAAGCAACATGCCCGAGCCAAGACCAATGGACAGCTCAGTCGCGCTTTCCTGCGAAAAGTCACCTGAGATCATAACCTGTCCGCCAAGGATAGGCTCGCGGATGATCGGCGCGGAAATAATCTCTCCATCAATCACTATCGCCACCATATTGCCAACATTGGCCTGAGACATTCCGGCAAACCTGCGGGCACCCTTCTCATCCAAGGTCAAATTGATAACATAGCGTCCTGTATTGGGGTCAGGCGTAGCCATCGCGCTCGCCACATATTTGCCATCAACCCCGCCAATACGGCGCAAGGCGAGATTCCCCGAACCATCGGCCATTGGCACAATGTCACTATCAATGGGCGCGATGCCATTGCTCAAATCAACGGGATCCGCCTCCTGATCGACTGGCCGCATCGCTAATCGCGACCCCCTCGCCAATAGAGCGTCCAAATTATCACTCTCCAGCGCGCCAATGGTTTCCAGAATGATTTGCTTGGTGCCTTGGCGCTCAACTGAATGAACCTCGATACCGTCAGCTTCGAGGCGTCTTCGCAAGACATCCATAGTGTCTTGCATCGTTGGATCGGGAATGGACGAGATTTTGGGTTCGGTTTGCTCAGTTTCGCCGGACTGCTGAGGCTTCTTGGCATCGCTGGCAAGCTCAATTTCTAGCTCCAAAACATA
>CALLIO010000088.1 GCA_938009055.1 uncultured Altererythrobacter sp. | reverse complement strand
CGCGCTGGACTATCCTGCAGGCAGCGCATAGTGTCCAGCCTTTCCCCGGGGAGCCAGCGAGTCCTTTTTCCCAAAGGCGATGGTTGAGAGGGACGGGATAAGCGCCGTCCGACCCGTTGAACCTGATCCGGCCCCTTTTTTGGGCTAACCGGCGGAGGGAGCGGGCATGCGAATTTCACCATGCATGCGCTCTTCGCATAGTGAGAGAGCAATTATGGCTGATATCAACTCGAAACTCGAAATTGGCGTAACCACTGGTCCCATTCGCGGCTCTCGCAAAGTTCATGTGGGCGCGCGCACCGGCTCTGGCGTGCGTGTCGCGATGCGCGAAATTGATCTGGAAGGCGGCGAGCCTTCGGTGCGGGTTTACGACACTTCCGGCCCCTACACTGACCCTGAAGCCAACATCGATATTCAAGCCGGATTGCCTTCTATGCGCCGCGATTGGATCATGGCCCGCGGTGATGTTGAGGAATATGACGCGCGCGAAGTAAAGCCGGAAGACAACGGCCAGCTTGGCCCCGACCGCTCCGGCGGCGTTCCCGCTTTCCCCAATGTGGTGAAAGCGCCATTACGCGCGAAAAAAGGCAAGAATGTCAGCCAGATGCACTATGCGCGCCAAGGCATCATTACGCCTGAAATGGAATATGTTGCTGAGCGCGAGAATCTGGGCCGCGAGATCAATGCCGAACTAATCGCTGCCAATACGGCTGGTTCTGAAAGCTGGGGAGCGTCGATCCCCGATCTCATTACGCCGGAATTTGTGCGCGAAGAAGTCGCCCGTGGCCGCGCGATCATCCCGAACAATATCAACCACCCAGAGACCGAGCCGATGGCGATCGGGCGCAATTTCCTCGTCAAGATCAACGCCAATATCGGCAATTCCGCCGTTGCATCCGATGTGGCGAGCGAAGTCGATAAGATGGTCTGGTCAACCCGCTGGGGAGCGGACACGGTGATGGACCTCAGCACCGGACGCAATATTCACGACACGCGCGAATGGATCATCCGCAACTCGCCCGTGCCAATTGGAACCGTGCCGATTTATCAAGCGCTTGAGAAAGTTGGCGGGGTCGCAGAAGACCTCACTTGGGAAATTTTCCGCGACACGTTGATCGAACAGGCAGAGCAGGGCGTCGACTATTTCACCATCCACGCGGGCGTTCGTCTGCCCTTCGTGCCGATGGCCGCAAACCGCGTCACCGGCATCGTTAGCCGCGGCGGCAGCATCATGGCGAAATGGTGCCTCGCCCATCACAAGGAAAGCTTCCTCTACGAACATTTCGACGACATTACCGAGATCATGAAAGCCTATGACATCGCCTATTCCTTGGGCGATGGATTGCGCCCCGGCTCCATCGCGGATGCCAATGACGAAGCGCAATTTGCTGAGCTTTATACTCTGGGCGAGCTGACCCACCGCGCATGGAAAGAAGACGTGCAGGTCATGATCGAGGGACCAGGCCACGTCCCGATGAACAAGATCAAGGAGAATATGGAAAAGCAGCTGTCGGTCTGCGGCGAAGCGCCTTTCTACACACTCGGGCCGCTCGTCACCGATATTGCCCCGGGTTACGATCACATCACCAGCGGCATCGGGGCCGCGCAGATCGGTTGGTATGGCACGGCGATGCTTTGTTATGTGACACCGAAAGAGCACCTTGGCTTGCCCGACCGTGACGATGTGAAAGTCGGTGTTGTGACGTATAAATTGGCCGCGCACGCCGCCGATCTGGCGAAGGGGCATCCGGCCGCCAAAGTTCGCGATGATGCTTTGTCCAAAGCGCGCTTCGAATTCCGCTGGAGGGACCAGTTCAACCTGTCACTCGATCCGGAAACGGCGGAGGAATATCACGATCAGACCCTGCCGGCAGAGGGCGCGAAGACAGCGCATTTCTGCTCCATGTGCGGACCGAAATTCTGCTCAATGAAGATTTCTCAGGAAGTGCGGGACTTCGCCTCAACCCAAAACCAAGGGGCGGAAAGCTTCCTCGCCTCAGCCCAAGCGGGCGCGGATGCGGCGGAGGCCAGCAAACAGGCAGCGCTCAAAGGCATGGAGGAAATGTCGGAGAAATATAAGGATATGGGCCAAAAACTGTATCTGCCGGATGAAGGGTGATTAAGCCTTTGCGAAACGCTGCCCAAATTTTTGGGCTATTGCTGGTTATAGCCGCAATGGCCGCGCCAACCCCTGCGGCAGCTGATGCGCATAGTGATGCAGGGCGTTTCGCGCAAGATTTCACCGCGCTTAGGACCGCTTTTTTCGAATGTATGGATGGGGTCAATGCGAAAAGCGAACACGCGCCGATCCTTGGCAAAACTTTCGCGATTGATGAAAAAAGCAACTTGGATCGTGAAAGCCAGCAGGGCGAAAAGTTTCTCGACACCGGTTTCTTTTCCGCAGCTGAGCTGGATCAAATATCCCGCTATGATGAAGAGTTTAAGGCGTGTAGCCAGCCTTTCCGGACGCAAAAATATGAAAAGAGCAATTCCTTTCTGCGTCTGACCGAAGCGCATTTTGACTGGCTACACAAAACAGCAGAGCAATTGGTGGCAGATCCCAGCACCGTGAGCATTGGCGAGTTTAACAGGAACCGCCACGTTCACTACACGGTTTGGCAAAGCGAAATGCGGCGTCTTTTCAAAATCGTTGAAGCGCCCTCAAGTCCGGAGCAAAACCGCCAGACTTTTGGCCGGTTAGTCCAGACTATCATCGGCGCTGATAACGTGAGTTACATCAACACTTATGGCGACCGCTATTTAAAGTTTAAAGGCAAGTATGCACTGACTGGGGCTGGTGCATTGGGCGTCAAAGATGCACCGCGTGGTATGGAAATCACCTTGCAAGAAGTCCTTCCGGTTACCGGCAAATACACCGAGCATAGGATATGGATCTATCCCGATTTTTCTGGAGGCCGCGTCACGACCAAATGGTCCCGTCGTTCCGGTACCCCATCGGTGAAAGGGTATGTCTGGTTTACAGATGCGAATGAAATGGCGTTAACCGGTGCGGAAAGAAGCGATCCGGTTGAGCTGGATATGCGCCAACGCTTGGTGATGGAACAAGACACTCTCATCCAATATTATGAGGTTTACACTGACGCCGAATGGCGCATGGTCAGCCGCGATGTTTTTCGCCGTTTAGGCGCAGAAGAGATTGATCGGTTGAGCCACCGATATCCCTATGCATTGCAGTGAAGCGGCGGATGGCGCTGCGGGTGAGGAGTAACACAGAATGACATCGTTAGACGCCGAAAAGCAGACATACCGTGTCCCCTTTGTGGAGCGCACAGGGATGCGATATCTGGCGAAAGAGCGCGGTTACGCCAAGCTGTTGATGCCGCTAGAGCCCAATGCCAATCACGTCGATGTGATGTATATGGGCGCTTTCACCGTGCTGGCTGAGGCGACCGCAGCGAACCCGGGCATATCCTTCCTCGACCCGGAAAAACACTTTCCCATCGTTAAAGATATTGCGGTGGATTTTCACCGCATGGCCGCCAGCGACGTGACGGCGGAGTACCGGCTAACGGAAGATGAGATCGCCGCGTTCGAGGCGGATTTGGCTCGAAAAGGCAGCGCGGGCTATCTGGCCGAAGTGCCGATGTACGATGCGGATGAAAACTTAGTCGCAACCGGCAAGGTGACGATCAAGCTGCTCTCGCATAAATGGGATGGGTGAGGGACATAGGGGCTGATCAAGCCGCAAATGGGAGCACAAGAATGACAAGAAAACTTAGCGGCATTATGCGCGCGCTATCACTGGCACTCGCACCGCTCGCGCTGGCTATTAACGCTTCGCCTGCCCTTGCGACGAAAGAAAAGGTCAACGTAATCGGTATCCCAGCGGATGCGGAACGGATCGAAGGGACCAAATGCGTTTTTGCCGGGCTATGCTTTAGCAAGAAGCGAGATGCCTACACCTATGATCCGGGCGTGTGGGGTATGGCGAAATTCTATGATGGCGAAGTCACCTTGCGCGATGGCACAAAACTGACCGGGCGCGTCGCAGCACTGGGAACGGCGCGCGATTGGAACTTTATCAAGCGTATCCTGCTGGTCATTCCGGAAGGCGAAGTGGATGCAATCTACCTCAGCTCAACCGATGCACTGCTGATTACTCAACAGACCAAGAAAGAGCTGCGCACTTACGACCGGTATGATGGGGCCTATTTGCAGCGGCTGGTGTCTGGCAAAATGCGCCTGTCGTATAATCCATCGGCAGGAACTTCGCGGCCACTTTCTGACTTCTTGCCAGCGGGAACCATTGCCAGCCTGTCTGGCGCGGTTGGACGGCAAGGGGTGATCGACGCGATCAAGGATGGACGCACGGTTGAAGAAAGCTTGACTGAAGGGACTTCTGCGGGTCGCGCATTGGGCCAAGCGCTCAGCTCTATTGAAATCACGGAGAAGGAATATCTGCTTTATGATGATAACTCAGATAGGCTAACGGCGATCACAAAGGCGAATTACGCGGGCGCTATGGCGACATTGTTTGCTGGCTGTGCAGCAGCGGATGCAAAGACGCTGAAGGGCTTTCGCAAGTATAAGAAGATTGTCGAAGCGGTGGAGTTCTACAACGCGAGCTGTTGAGGACTCAGCCAAATCGGCGGCTCTTTCTAACCCCGCGCCAACTTCACCAAAACCTTGTCCAGTTCTTGCAAAAAACGTGAGCGGTCTGCCTTGCTAAAGGGCGGCGGGCCGCCTCCAACGCTGCCATCAGCTCCGGCCATCCCGGCACGCAAATCTTCCATAATCGCCCGCGTCGCAATCGCACTGCCAATGCTCGCATTGGTGAAGGGCTTGCCATTGTGCCCAAGGACCTGCGCGCCCTTTTTAAGGCATCGCTCGGCCAGCAGAATATCGCCGGTAATCACCACGCTGCTGGCGTCCGCAGCTTCAGCAATCCAGTCGTCCGCTGCGTCGAATGTGTCATCGACAAGCACACGCTTTACCAGCGGGCTATCGGGAATGCGAAAAGGGGAGTTGCTGACCACGCGCACCGGCAATTTGTAGCGCTGGGCGACACGGTAAATCTCCTCCTTCACGGGGCAGGCATCGGCATCGATCAGGATCATGGGCAGCGCGGCGCAATCGGGTGCAGCAGCGCGGCCGTTCAGGCGGCTTCGGCAGCCAGTAGAGAGGCGAAGCTTGTGAAGAGGATTTTGGTGTCCAGCTCCATCGCCGATGGCAAGCTGTCTGTGAAGTTTTCAGCAGACCCTACGCCCTGCATTGGCGTGGTCAAGGAACGCATCGACCAGTCGGGGCATTCGCGGCTCTCGCGCTTGTCCTGACGGATATAGGTGATCGCGCAATGGCGGTCATCCTCTTCGATGATCTGCATGATTGAGCGCACATCTTCGCTTTCACCTTCTAGCAATTGCATGAAGCTTTGCGAGTTGTAGGCGAGCATTCCGGTGACATTGTGCTTTGCGTTGCGTTTGGCGGCATTGCTGGCAATCGCCTCGACTTCTTGCCCGCTTAGGCCGTGAAATCCCTGGCTCACATACATCAATGAAAGCACGTCCAATGTCCCTATTTACCCCTAACCACTTCCCATTTTCACCAGAAACACGGGCAATTGGCAAGGATGTTATTGCGCAGGTGCTGGTGCGGGCTGCTGGGTAAGGCGCACAAGGCTCCAGTCATAACCAAGCTCGCGCACGCGGGTTTCCAGCTGGGCGCGCAATTCGGCCGAGGGTTGCGCCTCGCGGGTTAGCATCCACAAATAGCGTCCCGATGGCTCGCCCACGATCGACCATGGATAGCGGCCATCCGGCCCAGCCTCGCCGCGGTCGAGCACCCAATAATCGCCATAGAATGGTCCGAAGAAGCTGACCTTCAGCTTGGCCCCTTGGGCTCCGCCGACAAGCTTTGCCTTGCCGGTTGCCTGATCAAATTCACCCGAAAGCGAACCCTTGTAGCAGGAGTTGACGACAGAAAGCTTGCCATCTTCGCGCAGGGAATATTCCGCAGTCACCCCTTCGCATCCCTTTTGAAAGGAGGCTTCGTAGCGGCCATATTCGAACCATTTGCCAAGGTACGCGTCGATGGCGACGGGTTTGGCTGGCTGCGGCACAGCGGCATTGCCAACCGGGCCAGGTGACAGGGCGCAAGCGCTCAGCGTGAATGCAGCGAGCAGCGCCGTGAGTGGGGCAAGCAGGCGGCTCAATATTTCCACCGCTCTTCAAGCATGGTCGCCTCGCCATCTTTGACCGCGATTTCGGCTGACGGTTCTTCCGGCTTGCCATCTGCAAACAACTCGTAGATCACCGTGCCATCGTTCTGAACACTTTCGATCACGCGCACAGGTGTGAACATGGTATCGGGCGCAGCAGCGCGGGCATTGTCGGGCACGTCGGCCCAATTGATATCGCGCTGGACTTCAACGACTTCGAATGCGCCATCATCGCTTTGAAGCATGTCGAGCTCAACCTCGCTGCCGTCAGCGCGGGTGCCCTCGACATCAAAGAAAATCTGGCCGTCACGCTCCTTGCGCTCAACCTCTGCGATGGTCATGCCTGCGATCTTAGCCTCGGCAGCATCGCGAATGCCCTGCGGGATGTCTTCGGCCGCAATCTCGCTGGATACGGTTTCAGGGCCGTCAGGCAGCGTCGCATCCTCTTCAGCATCGTCAGCGCTGGGCTGACAAGCGGAAACCGCAGCTAGTGCGACAAGGGCGACCATGGGCCTGAGAGCTTGATTGGAAAACGACACGGCGATGCTCCGAAATGAGAAGAGGGGGATTGGGTGCGAGCCTAGCCTTGCGTTGCGACTTGCTCAAGCACGGGCTCAAGCGGTGCCGCAGATTGGGGGCGCCCAGTCGCAATACTGGCCATATTGCATGCCGCGCGCTAGGCTTTGCCTCATGAGGATTCTCTGGCCCATTGCAGCAGCGCTGCTCACCACCGCAGGATGCAGCACGCCTGAAGAAGAGATCGTTGCC
>CALLIO010000087.1 GCA_938009055.1 uncultured Altererythrobacter sp. | reverse complement strand
AGCTCGGTCTCGCGGCAGGCGCGCGGATTGACGAGGCAGCTTGTCATCTTGCCGCCAAATGTGTGGTCGAGGCAGGCCTGATTGCAAGCGATGCAGGTGTTGATTTCATCCTCGCGGCCATCGCGCGCTTTCACTGCGAATTCGGGATCAGCCAGCATCGGCCTGGCAAGCGAGACAATGTCAGCGTCCCCGCGCACCAGCACATCTTCTGCAACATCGGGCATGTTGATCCGGTTGCTGGTGATGAGCGGAATATTCAGCTCCTTACGAAGGCGGCCTGTGACCTGCGTAAAGGCAGCGCGCGGAACCATTGTGGCGATGGTCGGCACAAGGCTTTCATGCCAGCAGAAATGGGTCGAGATCACATCGACCTTTTCAGCCTCTAGCGCCTTGGCAAGGCTGACGACTTCCTCCCATGACAATCCGCCTTCGAGCATATCCATCGCCGAAATGCGGAAGATCAGCAGGAAGTCGGGCGAGACTGCCGCGCGAATCCGCCGCACCACTTCGATCGCGAAACGCATCCGGTTTTCCCAGCTTCCGCCCCAGCGATCTTCGCGAAGGTTTGTCTTTCGCACGAGGAAGGTGGAGATGAGATATCCGGCGGACCCAATAATCTCGACCCCGTCATATCCGGCTTCCTCAGCCAGCTTGGCGCAATTGGCAAAAGCTTCGATCTGCTCTTCAATGCCGGCTTCATCGAGCTCTTTTGGCGTATAGCGCGCGATCCGCGATTTAACCGGCGAGGGCGCGACGCATGCCTCTGTCACGGCAATCGCGCCGCTGTGTAGGATCTGCATGCAAATTTTCACATCAGGGTCGGCTGAATGGACGGCAGTAGTGACTTGTTTGTGGACAGCAACATCATCTGCGCCCAGCATTTTTGCCCCGCGTCCAGCTGACATATGCGGGCCGATCCCGCCAGTGATAATCATCCCGACACCGGCTGCTGCGCGCTCCGCGAAATAGGCTGCCATGCGCTCGCCAGCGTTCTCAACATCTTCCAGCCCCGTGTGCATCGAGCCCATCAAAATGCGGTTCTTGATGCTGATCTGACCAAGCTTGAGCGGCGAGAAAAGCTGCGGATATTTCGGATGGGTGGACATGGGTGTATTTGCCTTTGCGTCTATTCTGGCCTGATTTATTCGGGCCTGACTTATTCTGGTTTGTAGTTGGGCGTGCGCTTTTCGAGGAAAGCGGACATGCCCTCTTTGAAATTCTCGCTACCTGCTGTCATAACTTGGTTGCGGTTTTCAATTGCCATTGCGGCCTCAAGCGACCCGGCATCGACCGCCATATTGAGGCCTTCCTTCGTCATCCTAAGGCCCATCGGGCTTGCGGCCATCAGTTCAGCGGCGAGAGTTTCACCTGCTGCTTCCAGCTCGTCCTCAGCCACAATTTGCGAGACAAGTCCCATCGCGAGCGCGCGGTCTGCATGGATAAATCGGCCCGTCAGCATCAGCTCAGCTGCTAGTGACGAACCGACAAGTCGCGGAAGGAAATAGCTCACGCCCATATCGCAAGACGACAGCCCGATCTTGATGAAGGCGGCGTTCATGCGCGCGGTTTCGGCTGCGATCCTGATGTCCGAGGCAAGCGCAAAAGCGAAGCCGCCGCCGCAAGCAGGCCCATGGATCAGCGAGACAATCGGCTGCGGGCAGCGGCGCATCTTCACATAAACATCGGCAAGAAAGCCCTGAAAACCAAAGCCGCCGCCAAATGGTGTCTCGTCATCATTGCGATGTGATTTGATGTCGAGCCCAGCGCAAAAAGCCTTCCCCGCACCGCGCATCACAACAACGCGCGTCTCGCGATTGTGATACAGATCACCGAAATATGTATTGAGATCGTGCACCATCTGGGTGTTGATCGAATTGAGCGCATCGGGCCGGTTGAGCGTGAGCCAATCAACGCCTTGCTTGCTCTCAACGGTAAGTGTTTCGAATGTCCCCAATTTCTCTCGCCCAAGAACTTTTATGTGCTCCATGCGCCCTAGACACTGTTTCGATGCTGCGCACTCATCATTTTTGCAGCTTTTCGCCGCGCGTTTTGCAAACCTTTGGCCCGCGCGATGATCGAAATTTACAAGGGGGCGCTCGACGGGCTGTCTTAGCGGCGATAGCTAACGGCGCGTTTACCCAGTTCTTGAGCAATTATCTCAAGGTGTCTGCGACATCTCTGGTTCAGCCGAGGAAGTGTAGTGAAGCAAGAATATGCCAAAAAAGACCCAATTAGCGCTGGTTGCCGTGCTTGCGACCCTGTTGCAGAGCGCCTGCGTGGCTAGCGCGTCTTCTCCTTCATGCTCCTTCACTGGCGAGAAATATTTGCCCTCTGCGATGAGTGCGGATGATGTGTGCGCTGCGTTTGAGAAGCGGTTTGGAAAAGCCCTGTCTGGCAAAGGGAAGGCGGCCAGCAGCCAAGAGTTTGTCCTGACGGTGTCGCTCAACGCGCGCGGATCGATTGAAGTGCAGGCGGTGAAGCAAGGTGCAGATCCAGCTGAGAAATTGCCAAATGTGGCGGTAGATGTCATGGATCGAGCTGTAGAAAGCAAAGATTTTGAGCGGCTCGCGGATGCGCTGGCCGAAGTATTGACGCAATAATTGCCAGCAGCCCCCAAGGCTCGGCAAATCAATGGTAGTGGTAGAGAGACCCATGATTATTTTTGAAGCGTTTTCGCAAGATCAGCAAGTGCGCGACCAAGCGCTGACCGGCAGCGCGAATTTTTCGCAAGGGCGCGACGATCAAGGCGCCAAATTCTATCACTACAGCGGTTGCAGCTGTGTCTCGTGCCATTCGCATGATGATGATGGCAAAGTCTTTGCCCCGGGCGGCGGCGATGTTGTCTCCAACGACACGATTGATGATGGCGTGGGAACCACTTCTACATTGGAGCCAGGTTCTTTTCAGACCAGCTCGATTGATACGGCTGGTGACAGCGACTGGTTCCGGATCAATCTGACAGCGGGCGAGACCTATACCTTCACCGTCTATCTGCCAGGTGGCGGACTGCCGGACTCAATCTTGACACTGCGGGATGGCACTGGCGCGGTCATTGAAACGAATGACGATGCGAACACCAGCGCCCGTCTCTACTATTCCGAAATCACTTTCACCGCGACCACAACCGGCAATTATTTCCTTGATGTGAGCGGGTGGAGCTCGTCTGTCGGGCAATATTTTGTCTCCAGCTCGCGACCGACCGATGATGATGTTGGCGATACGGCTGCAACGGCTGCAACGCTGACGATTGATGCCAATCCGGTCGATAGCCAGCTCGACCAAACCGGCGATCACGATTGGTACGAAGTCACGCTGGAAGCGGGCGAGATTTACGAATTCACGACCTATGCCACAGGCGCAGCAGGCGATGCAGACACCACGCTGACCTTGCGCGATGCCAACGGCAATGTGCTGGCCTATAATGATGATAGTTCAGGTACTTATTCGCGCATTCGCTTCACCGCACCAAGCGATGGCACCTATTATCTTGATTTGGGCGGCTGGGCCGATTCAGAAGACGGTGCATACCAGCTCGAAGCTGTCGTCGCGCCGCCGCTTCAAGAGTTTGACTACGACCAAATCGCCGACCAGCTCGTTAATGGATATTGGGGCGGCGAAGGCGCTGCACGCCGGTTCGATGTAGAAATCGGCGGCGTGATTTCGGTCGATGTTACCGGCCTGACTGCAGCAGGCCAATTCCTCGCCCGCGAGGCGCTTGCCTTGTGGAGCGATGTGATGGGCGTGACCTTCAACGAGGTCACAAGCAATGCGCAGATCACCTTCGATGATGAAGACGACGGGGCCTATGCCTCCTCTACCCGGTCAAACGGCCTTATCATCCGATCAGAAGTCAATGTCTCCACAGCGTGGCTCGCCAGTTCTGGGACGACGCTCGATAGCTATTCCTTCCAGACTTACGTGCACGAGATCGGTCATGCGCTTGGTCTTGGGCATGCGGGCAATTACAATTCTTCAGCTAGCTTCGATCAGGATGCGAGCTATCTAAATGATAGCTGGGCCACTTCGGTCATGTCCTATTTCTCGCAAACCGAAAATTCCTTCTTCAGCGGTCAGGGTTTTAGCCGCGTTTTCGCCGTATCGCCGATGAGCGCTGATATCGTCGCGATCCAGTCGATCTATGGCGAGGCGACGACGACGCGCACCGGCGACAACACTTATGGCGTTGGCAATGATAGCGGACGCGCGATTTTCGGCGTTAGCGACGATGCCCGCAATGCGGCTGGCAATCTGCTCGCCTTCACGATCATCGATCACGGCGGCGAAGATACGCTCGACTATTCGACGTTCTCGGCGGCGCAGCTGATCAATCTCAATGCTGAGACTTTCTCCAATGTTGGCGGATCGACCGGCAATATGAGCATTGCACGCGGCACGGTGATTGAAAATGCCGTGGGCGGTTCAGGCGCCGATACGATTATCGGCAATGATGTGGTCAACATCCTCACCGGCGGCCTTGGCAATGACAGTCTCGACGGCGGATCGAACGTCGATACCGCTGTGGTGAGCGGGAACCGCGGTGATTACACGCTGACGCAAACATCGACCGGTGTGTGGCAAGTCGTGGGCGCGGATGGAACCGATACGCTCACCGCAATCGAATATCTTCAGTTCGATGACGAGCTGCTGCGCCTGCTGCCCGGCAGCGGCGTCTCGGTGACTTTCGAGGGGGCTGCGCAGAACTCCTATCAAACCGTGATGGAAGGCATTCGCGACTTTGACGGCAATGATCTGGGCGGCGAT
>CALLIO010000086.1 GCA_938009055.1 uncultured Altererythrobacter sp. | reverse complement strand
GCGAGCATTTCCTCTTCGAATTTGACATCGCGCGCGGCCAGAATTTCGTCGAAACGGTTGGCTTCTTTGAACAGCCCTTCCATCCGTTCCTTGGAAGATCGCGCAGCATTTTCGTCTATCGCATTGAGCCTGCCTGAGACCACTGCAAGCTCTTCAAACAGCCTGTCTTTCGATGCGCGCACCGCCTCGATGCTGTCTTCATGCGATTTGATCAGCGAATGGCCAACATCCTCGCCCTCAAGCTTGAGCGCGCCAAGGCGGGTTTTGAGCACTTCGAGACTCTTCTCTTCTTCCGCGGTAAAGGCGCTAAGAATATCCTCGATCTGTCCTTTTACCTCGTCGGCGCGGCGGCGCATGGCGGCCAGCGCATCCACTTCGCGCGCATCAAGATCGGTCTGGAAGGCTTCGCTCTTACCTTTGAGCGCATCAAAGCGGGCGGAGGAAACTTCATCAAGCTTGCTGACTTGCGCTTCAAAACTGGCAAGCGCGCTGCTGATCTTACCCGAGATCGATTGCACCTGGCGGTCGCTCGCTTGGCCAAATTCATTGAGCCGCTCAAAACCGCCAATAAGTGTGTCGAGTTGCTCGCTCGCCGTATTGCCCGCCGCGCCAATCTGGTTCGAGACATCGCGCGCGGAATTAGCAACAACCGGCAGATCGTCACGCAGCCGCTCCATATTGCCGAGCGCGGTTTGGCTAACATCGGCGATAGCACTGATCTGTTCACCATTGCTTTTGACCAAACCTTGCAGGGTTTCAGCATGGGTAGAGAGGCGTTCGCTCGCGACCCGGCCAAAGGATTCCAGTTCCAGCGTTTGCGCGCCGAGGAATTCGCGCGCCATGCTCAGCTCGCGATTGATGGTGCTGAGTTTAGCCTCAAGCCCCTCGGTTTCGCGGTTCAACTGGCTGGCTGTGTCGGAAAAACGCGCCGCTTCTCGCTTGGAATTGCGCATCACCAGCAGCCAAACGGTGCAAATGAGCAACACGGGCAGGGACCACTGGCTGATCCATGCCGTCACTTGGGCAAATGCGGGGCCAGCTAGGATTTCGCTTTGGATGGGCCAGACAAAGGCTGCAGTCCAAGCGGCGATCAGCGCCAGCGCAATCGCTGGGAAAATCCAGCTGCGATCAGGTTCGCCTTCAAAATTATCCTCTTCTTCCAGAGGGTTGTCATCCTCTGCGAGCCATTCCTCTTCAAGCGTAAGCGGTTCTTCACCACTTGCTTCTATTGCGGCTTCCTGCGCTTTTTGCGCGGCTTCTGGGCCCACGGCCCTAATATGCGATCCCCCGGACATACGCATGTTATTAACAGTTTTTCCACAAGGTTAAACCCCGCTTTAACCCTCATATGCGTAAGGGCGACGAATGGCTTATGAAAGCGGAGCATTGGATGCCACTTTGGCAGCAGCAGCAGGAGAGGATCCTGCGCTGATTGCCGAATTGCGTGTGGCCTTCGCTGAAAGCGCGAAAAAGCAGATCGATTTGTTAAAGCGGGCGCGCTGCGATGGCAATTGGAATGTTGCTGCAATGCGTCTCAAAGGACTCGCCGCCAGCTTTCATGCCGAAGAATTGCTCACACTTGCCGATGAAGCGCTATCCAGCGCACCGGGCGAACCGGTCGTGATCCGCAAGATCGAGCGGTTTCTTTCCGAATTCGCTGTCAAATAAGGTGAAATCACCCTGGTGCCCACTTGGCAGGCACGCTGAGCGGGTCAATAAGGCTGTCTGAAACTTCGCACAGTTCAGGAGCGATCATCCGCTTTGCGCATCGCCGTCATCTCTGCAATCCAGCAAACGCCCGATGGAAACGCGCGCGCTGCGCTGTCCTTCATGGGGCAGACAATCCTTGCCAAGCAATATGACTGCGCGCGAGTTTTGGGCGCAGAGCGGATCATTTGCCTAATTGCGGGGCAAGAGCCAGCAGTGCTCGATCTTCAGCACCGGGCAGAAAGTGAAGGCGCAGACTTTCACAGTATTTCCAATCCCTTGGCGATGGTCGGGCTGGTCACTGCCGATGATGAGATTGTCCTCTTTTCCGACGGCATTATGATCGAGCGGTCGGGGATATTGAACTTGCTTTCCGACCGCCGCGGGATCCTCAGCGTGACTGCGTCGGCGGGCGAGGCAGCCGCGATCGAAAGGATTGATGCAGAGCGTTTTTGGGCAGGATTGCTGGTGGCCAAGGGCGATATTGTGGCGCAATTGGCTGATTTGCCGCAGGATAGCGATGTCGCCAGCCTGTTGTTGCGGCTCGCTTTGCAGGCGCGCACGCCGATTGTTGAGCTCGATGCGGAAAACGTGAAATCGGGCGGATTGCTCAACATTGCTGACGCGTCCTCGCTCGCCGAACGCGAGCAGCTAGCGTTTTCTTTTGCGATTCCTGAAAGGCCCTGGAGTGGTCCGGGATCGGCATTGGCGTTGAAGCTCGTTGGGGCTATTGGGCCAAGAGTTCTTGCGAAGGGTTCGGCAATTGCGGCCGGAATGGTCGGATTTGGCTGCGCGTTAAGCATCGTCCTCGCCAGTCAGAATTGGGCCATAGCCGCTATTTTGGCACTGTTGCTGGCTGCATTGGCTGGATGCGCTCTCGATATTGTCAGCAGCCTTCAGATAAATCTGGGGCAGTCGGTTCGAAGGTTTCTAAGCTCTAATATTTTCAGGGCTTTGCTGGATATGTCTATCGTCGTGTCGATGATCTGGATTAATTGGGAAGAAGGCTCGCCAACCAGCCTGTCGCTTGTGCCTATCGCTCTGCTTGCCATCCGTATGGCTGAAGAGACGGCCAAGCGCGTCTACCAGGTCAAGTCCCACGCCTTCATCGCTGATCGCGTGCTGCTGACAGGAGCTTTGGCCGCAGCAACCGCGTTTGATCGCGGATTGCTGGCCTTTGCGCTGCTCGCCTTGGCCGCGCTTGCCTATGCGCTCACCGTGGGTGCTCGGACAAGTATAAGATAGGCTTAACCATAGTCGGCTATGGGATGCATGATGAGACGGGAAGGTTCCGAAACCGAGCTGACAGAAGCCCTCGA
>CALLIO010000085.1 GCA_938009055.1 uncultured Altererythrobacter sp. | reverse complement strand
TGAGCGCGGAAGTGTCAGCCTCATGCATCTTTCAAACCTGCCGCTCGAAGAGGCGATGGCGTGGCTAGAGACGCTGCCCGGCGTTGCCCGCAAGAATTCGGCAGGCGTGATGAATGCTTCAACTTTCAACCGCAAAGCCATGGTGATTGACGGGCATCACCGGCGGATCATGCAGCGCATGGGAATTGTGCCTGCCAAGGCTGATACGGCGAAAACCTATGATGCGCTGATGCCGATCATGCCCGATGAATGGTCGGCAGAGGATATGGATGAGCATCATCTGCTCTTAAAGAAGCTGGGCCAAACCCATTGCCGCCCGCGCGCGCCAAAATGTGACGGCTGTCCGGCGCTGGCGGATTGCGCATTTGCCAATCCGGCCGATTAGCAAAATCGCAGCTTGCAACTTAGCGTGCTTCGGGCAATGACCTGCGCAACATAGTTAGACAAGTAGAGGATCAAACCCATGAAAACTGCCATCACCGAAATGTTCGGGATCCAGCATCCGATTATCCAAGGCGGCATGCATTATGTTGGCTTTGCTGAAATGGCGGCGGCTGTTTCCAATGCTGGCGGGCTTGGTATCATTACAGGTTTGACGCAGGGCACGCCTGAAAAGCTCGCCAATGAAATCGCCAAATGCAAGGATATGACCGACAAGCCCTTCGGCGTTAACCTGACCATTCTGCCAACGCTCACCCCGCCTGATTATCCTGGGCTGGTGAAAGCGATCATTGATGGCGGCGTGCCTGTGGTCGAGACGGCGGGCCGCAATCCGGTCGAACTGCTTGGCCCCTTGAAAGATGCAGGGATCAAAGTGATCCACAAATGCACCAGCGTGCGGCACTCACTCAAAGCGCAAGATATTGGCTGCGATGCTGTCTCGGTTGATGGCTTTGAATGCGGCGGGCATCCGGGCGAAGATGACATTCCCAATATGATCTTGCTTCCCCGTGCGGCTGACGAGCTGGAGATACCCTTCGTCTCTTCAGGCGGGATGGCCGATGGGCGCTCGCTCGTTGCATCGCTGGCTTTGGGTGCGCAAGGCATGAATATGGGCACGCGTTTTATCGCCACCAAAGAAGCGCCAGTGCATGAGAATGTGAAGCAAGCGATTGTTGCGGCCAGCGAACTCGACACGCGGCTTGTGATGCGCCCCCTTCGCAATACGGAGCGGGTGCTCACCAATGAAGCGGTTGAGCGCTTGATCCAAAAGGAAAAAGAGCTGGGCGATGACCTCAAATTTGAAGACATCATGGGCGAAGTTGCCGGCGTTTACCCCAAAATCATGATGGAAGGCGCGATGGACGAGGGCGCGTGGAGCTGCGGCATGGTTGCCGGCCTCATCAACGACATTCCCACCTGTCAGGAGCTGATCGACGGGATCATGAGCGATGCCGATGCGATCCTTGCGCGGATGAATGGCTTGGCCAACGCGGCCTGATTCTTATTCGACCCAAAAAGACAAAAGGGCTGCAGAGCGGTGATGCTTTGCAGCCCTTTTTTGAGCGTTTCCGGTCAGCGTTGCGTGTTAAGAAGCGTCCTTCTTCACGCGCTTGTATGGGATGAACTTGTCCAAGAAGATCGAGCCTGCGAAAATGCCGGTGGTTCTATCGATCTTGGTCACAATGTCGGTCTTGCAGAATTGCGAACCGAAGCGCCGCGTGACCAGCGTATCCCAATCGTCAATATCCGATGGATCGCGTGTGTAATTGACATAGATCGTATTGCCGCGGCCATAGACGATGGCCGTATCATCGATAATCCGCACGCGGTCGTTGAGACGGTGACGGATGCAGCTGACAGGTTCGCCGGCTTCGCGTCCTTCAAGCAATTTGGCCAAATCCTTCTGGCCTTCGGTCATTTCAGGAACGCTGTCTTCGGCCTGTTCTTCAGCCAGAACGCTGGCCGGCGCTGCGATTGCCAGCGTGCAGGCCGCGATTGCTGTGCAGGTAATTTTTCTGGATGTGCGCATTATACTTCTCCACCAGTCCAAACCACCGGCGATACTATCACAGGTTTCTGAATGCGTCATGACCGCATTACAGCAATGGGTTTTGACGGGAAAAGACGCGCTTAGAGGTAATCAAGCGTGATGGTGAAAGTGCCTTCGTAAGTGCCGGGCGCTTGATTGCCGGCCACATCCAAGGTTGCGCCAACGCCGAAGCTGAAGAAACCGTCGGGGTTTGCGATCCGGAAGATACGCGGATTTGCGCCCAGCGGCACTGGCGGAACACTGCCGATTGTCGTCGCGCTCATTTGCATGGTCTCTGTGCCGCCAATCCGAGTCAAAGTGTAATCATTGGCGTCAAAATTGATGCGGACAAGCTGATTGAGCTGGCCATAGCCCCAGAAAAGGCCGCGCTGCTGTGTGCCGTCGATCTGGATCACATCGCCCGTGGTCGAAACCGAGCCATCTGGGCCCAAGATCACTTGTCCGGCATTGTCACCCGGCACAATCTGGCCGAAATCGACGTCGAATTGTTTCACGAAGCTGAGCGGGGTGACGATGAATACGGCGGCTTCGGCAGACTCGGTCTCTTGAGCCTGCGCAGCTGTCGGCAGCATTGCACATGCCAAGGCGCAAAGAGCCGCTAACAGCCCTTTGTTCAGCCTTTTAGACACGCTTTGCAGTGCGCTAGAAAATGCCCCCGTTTTCATGACTGTCGGTTTAGGGCGCACTCATTAACGAGGCTTTGGCCGCCTATGGTTAACCCAAATTAAGCGGCAATAATAAATCCTTCAAATCCATAGTCTTACAAGATCACGTTAGGCTCATGCTAACGGTTTGTGGATATGGTAAGACGAAATTAACCATCGTAGGCTCGCTGAAAGGGCCCCGTTAGCCGATCAAACCGTCTGCTTGCGGGATCTGCAGGGAAAGTTTGTTTAACTCGCAAAGTCGGCTGGGCCGCCACGAAGCACAAAGCGCTTATCGCAATAGCCGCATTCGACCATCCCGCTTTCGTCAATCTCGAGGAAGACGCGTGGGTGTCCTAGCGCTGCGGCACGATAATCATCGCCGCCACGAATCTGGGTTGAGCCATCGCAGCTCACCCTTTTGGTGTCGACAAGCACAGTCTCAGGAGCGGTATCAATCATGTGGAGGAGCGATAGAGCTGCCAGCGTCTGAATTCAATCTTTGATTGCTCTACTGGTAGTCAAGTCGGATCGAATATGTGCCAGTGTATGTTCCAGGTGTCTGGTTGGCATTCACGTTCAATGTACCACCGACACGAAAGATAAAGATTCCATCTGGCGAAATTATGCGAAACCGCTCCCAATTGGGATTGGATTGCACATGGGTCAAAGTTGGATCAGCATTAAAGGTGATGTCCGTCACCACCATATCGGCTCCCGGTCCCGTTAGGGTAATGGTATTGCCGATCGGACGACGTATCCTAACGCGCTGGTTGGTTGGTCCTGCGCCACCAAACACAGCAGGGACGCAGGCATTCGTGCGGACCAAGCCGCCAGTGGCTGTGCACGTTGGAGTCACCGTCGGCGTTAGCACGATCGTTCCTCCACTTGTTCCAGCGATATCACCGAAGTCCATGTCTTCCAGCTTAGTGATGGTAAGCGGCTCAATTAGCGTGGTGTAGGCGGAGACGCTGTAAGTATTTTGCGCCATCGCCGGGCCTGCAAATGTCGTCACCGCGACGAAGCTGGCGAAGATGGCCATCAGCTTGCGAATGTGCGCATGGCACACCGCTGCTGGTATGGCTTTCTGCCTTGTTGAATGTGAACGAGCCCCTGACATTCTTGTTGCGATATGTCACGCAGCTTCAGGAATACTGAATTAAGATGGTTGATAGGGGGTTAAACCCACAAAATAATCCCGCAGCAAGGCGACACGCGCTTGGAGCTCTTCATTGCGATCAGGAGTAATCCACGCTGATCGTGAAGGATCCAGTCCAGATTCCCGTTTCCTGATTGTTGCGCATCAGCGCGCGCGCTGCGACGTTGAATGAGAAGTCACCGGCCGGATCGGTAATCAGATAATTGTAGATGTTGTTGGTGCGCCCCTGGAATTGCATTCCGGCAGCTGCGCCCGGGCGCACCGCACGGATGCGCATAGTGCGACCTGGCCCTGGAATTTCGAACCGGCGGTCGACTGGCATGGTCAAGGTGATCGTTTGTCCTGTTGCGCCTGACCCTTCGAATTTGGCTGGCTGACAGTCTGAACCCACCAGTACGATATCATTGTTGGCTGTACAGGTTTCGTTTGGAAAGACATCGACGCGGCCGTTGCTCGGCGCGATGATCGAGCCGAAATCCAAGTCCTGCGTCTTGTTCAATACGAGCGCCGGAAGGATCTCAGCATCCGATGTGGCTGTAGCTTGCGCGTTCGAAACCGTTGGCGTTGCAAGCGCAATCGCCATGAGCCCGGCGGCGTGAACACCCCGGACGATCCCCAATGCCGACACCTTTGCGGTGCGATTATTTTTGCATATCCCGACCATAGCGTGGTTGGAGATAGAGGAGAGATGCAAGCACTCGGTGACGAAAGAGAGTAAACGGTCATTTAACATTTCGATTGAGCTCGCTCTTGCGCCGCGCGCGGCTGCGGGTAAAGCGTGGTCTATGGCCATCGACCCATCCTCTCCGCCCGCAATTTCGATCCGCGATTTGGTTAAGCGCTATGCTGCGCCTGACGGCGGCGAGGGTAAGCTGGCATTGAACGGCGTGAGTTTCGACGTGCCCCAAGGCGGCATTTTTGGATTGCTTGGTCCCAATGGTGCGGGCAAATCAACGCTGATCAACACGCTCGCCGGATTGGTGAAAAAGACCAGCGGTACAGCGGAAATCTGGGGCTTCGACATCGATCAGGATCGCCGCAATGCTTCCAGCGCAATCGGTATCGTGCCGCAAGAAATCGTCTTCGACCCCTTCTTCACGCCGTTTGAGGTGCTGGAAAATCAAGGGGGCTTTTACGGCGTTGCCAAGCATCTTCGCCGCAGCGAGAAACTGCTCGAGGCGGTGCGGCTGTCGGATAAGCGCGATGCCTATGCCCGCACATTGTCGGGCGGGATGAAGCGCCGACTGCTCATAGCCAAAGCGATGGTGCATTCACCGCCCATTCTCGTGCTCGATGAGCCGACCGCAGGTGTTGATGTCGAATTGCGCCGCCAATTGTGGGAGCTGGTGACCGAGCTCAACAATGATGGTGTCACCGTTGTTCTCACCACCCATTATTTGGAAGAGGCTGAGGAGCTGTGCGACCAGATTGCGATCATCAATCACGGTGAATGCATTGCGAACAAGCCCACTCGCGAGCTGGTTGATATGGCGCGCGAGAAGATCGTCGCGGTTACGGTCGATAAGGATGTGAGCACAGCGCCCTCGCATGAAGCTTTCACGAAGGTTGAGCTAAGCGGAGAGCGCGGGGTCGAGGTTACTTATAACAAGGATCAACTCACCGCTGGACAAGTGCTGGGCATTTTGCAGGATCAAGGCTTGGTTGTTGAAGATGTCACGACGCGCGAGGCGGATCTGGAAGATGTCTTCGTCCAGCTGACCAGCGCGGGCTAAGTCGCTCTTTGCTTGCTCCGGCGGGGGACTCGCGCCATGAGGCTGACCATGACTGACGGGCCATATGACGTATTGATTATAGGATCGGGCGCAGCGGGGCTGACCGCAGCGCTGGAATTGGCGCAGCACAAGAGCGTGTTGGTAATGGCCAAGGGATCGCTCACCGGCGGCTCAACCGCATGGGCGCAAGGCGGGATTGCCGCGGTTCTGGACGCAGGCGACACGTTTGAAAACCATGTGCGCGACACGATGGTCGCGGGCGGGGGTCTCAACCGCCAAGAGACAGTCGATTTCGTGATTGAGGGCGCTCCGCAAGCGATCGACAATCTGGTCCGGCTGGGCGTGCCATTTAACAAGGATTCCGGTGATCTGCACTTAACACGCGAGGGCGGGCATTCGCATCGCCGCATCGTGCATGTGGATGATGCGACCGGCTGGGCGGTGCAAGAAGCCTTGCTGAAAGCGGCAGAGGCCAATCCCAATATCACCATGCTGCCGGGGCGCACCTGCATCGACTTTATCACGGGGCGCAATGGCGAGAAATTCTCCGGCTGGGGCCGCGTTTGGGGCGCCTATGCCTTGGATGAGGCGACGGGCAAGGTGGAAAAGCATCTGGCCAAAGCCACCATTCTGGCAGCGGGCGGCGCGGGCCGCGTCTATCAATTCTCCACCGCGCCGCGCGGAGCCACCGGCGACGGTATCGGCATGGCATGGCGGGCGGGTGCGCGCGTTTCCAACATGGAGATGATGCAGTTCCACCCCACCTGCCTCTATAATCTCGACGTCAAAAACTTCCTGATCACAGAGGCTGTTCGCGGTGAGGGCGGGCATTTGCTCCACCCTGAGACGGGGCACCGCTTTATGGCGGATTATGATCCTGAGCGGATGGAGCTGGCTCCGCGCGATGTCGTGGCGCGCGCGATTGATGATCAGATTAAGCGCTTCGGGCTGGATTATGTGCATCTCGATATCAGTCACAAGCCTGCCGATTTTGTGATGGAGCATTTCCCCACCATTCACGAGAAACTCACGGGACTTGGCATTGAT
>CALLIO010000084.1 GCA_938009055.1 uncultured Altererythrobacter sp. | reverse complement strand
ACGCTGGCGACCTCGCTCTATGCGATGCAGCTTTACGACCGGGTTATTCCGCTGGCGAGTTTCGAGACCCTCTTTGTGCTCACCGCCGGGGTGGTATTTGCGCTGGTGCTTGACTTGTCGCTGCGATCCTTGCGCGCCGTTTTGATCGAGGCCGAAGCGCAAAATATCGACCGTGAGGTTTCCGAGTTCTTCTTCGCCCGCGCCCAAGCAATCCGGCTGGATGTTCGCCCCCAAGGCATTGGCACAATGGCCGCGCAAATTCAGGGCCAAGAACAAATCCGCCAAGTCATGTCCTCAAGCTCGCTATTTGTGCTGGCCGATCTGCCCTTCGCGATATTCTTCCTGTTGGTCATTGGAGCGATAGGCGGCAGCATAGCGCTGATCCCGATGATAAGTTTGCCGCTTGCCATTGTGCTGGCGCTGGTGCTGGCGCGGATTATCCGCAGCGGGGCCGACCGCGCGCAGGTGAGCGGCAATCAGAAGAACGGGATGCTGGTCGAAATGCTCGATGCGTCCGAAACAGTGAAAGCCAATTCGGGCGGCTGGCATCTGCTCAGCCGGTGGAACCGCCTGATCCGGCAGATCCACACATTCGAAACGCCGGTAAAGCGCGCCTCTGCTGTGTCGGGCTCGCTGTTCTCCTCCCTCCAGCAAGGCACTTATGTGGCGGTCATGGGCTATGGCGCATTTCTGGCTGCAACGGGCCAGATTACGACCGGCGGCCTGCTCGCCTGCTCGATCATTGTTGGCCGGATCAACGGGCCGCTGGTGGCGCAATTGCCGCAGTTGATCGTGCAATGGGGCTATGCCCGTTCTTCATTGAAAGCGCTCGATGGCTTGCTGCAATTGCCGCTTGAACGCACCTCTGCTGCCGGAGCCATGCGCCCGGGTTCGATGCGCGGTGATCTGGCGGCGAAGAAATTGAGCTTTGCCTATGCCGGCGGCAGTCCGGTGGTCGAATTGGACGGGCTAGCGATCAAGCCGGGCGAGCGCATTGCCCTGATTGGCGGGGTGGGTGCGGGCAAATCGACGCTGCTCAAACTGCTCGCGGGCCTCTACACGCCGCAGGGCGGCAGCGTGACGGTGGGCGGGCTTGATCTTAGCCAAATTGCCGAGGATGTGGCGCGCAAGCACATCGGATATCTTTCACAAAATGCGCGGCTTGTGCGCGGTAATCTGCGCGACAATTTGACCATGGGTCTGCCCCCTATCGAAGATGATGTTCTGCTCGAAACCGCGCAGGCAACAGGGCTCGACATGCTGCTCGCGCAGCAAAGTGCCGGGCTAGATCTGGAGATTCACGAGGGCGGGATTGGCCTTTCTGGCGGGCAGAAAGCGCTGGTCGGGCTCAACCGGATGATCCATGCGCGCCCAGCGATCTGGCTGCTCGACGAGCCGACCGCTGCGCTTGATGCTGTGACCGAAAACGCTGCTCTGAGCGCGCTTGAAAAGGTGATCCGGTCAGAGGACATTGTAGTCATGGCAACTCATAAGATTGCCCTGCTACAGCGGTTCTCCCGCGTTGTGATTATGGCGCAGGGTAAAATCGCCAAGGATGCTCCCGCAGACCAAGTTCTGGCTGAAATGCGCGCGCATGCTGACCAATCTGACAATTCCGCTCCTAAGGCACCCAAGAGAGCGCCTAAGGGCCCACAGGGCTTGGTCACCACGAAAATGCCCAAAGCCGCTTCGAAAAAGGGGAGTAAAACATGAGCAAGCTCATCCGCCCCGCCACGCTGATTATCCTCGCTATCGCGCTTGCTGTCACGGGCTTTATCGTCTGGGCGCAATGGGCCGAGCTCGATCAAGTCACCCGCGCACCCGGAAAAGTGGTGCCTTTCGCTCGCGTCCAGATCGTCCAGAGCGAACAAGGCGGCTCGATTGCCCAGATCGCTGTTCGCGAAGGCGAAACGGTGAAAGCCGGGCAAATGTTGGTCGAGCTCGACAAGGTCCAGCTGGAAGCCGCCCAGCGCGAGGCGCGCGTGAAGGTTGCTGCGCTAGAAAGCCGGATGACGCGGATTGATGCTGAGCTTTTCGAAAAGCCGCTGAGCTTCCCTGCCTCGCTGGCTGATTTCCCGCAGTTCACCGCCAATCAACGCCAATTGTACCAGCGCCGCCGCGCCGCCTTGCAATCTGAAATCGCCACGCTTCAAAATCTTGCCGCCCTCCAGCAGCAGGAGTTGAACCTTAACCAGCCTTTGCTTGATACTGGCGATGTCGCGCGATCAGAGATTATCCGGATGCGCCGCACAGTGGTGGAAACGCGCGGCCGCATCTCGGCTGTGCGTTCGCAATATATCCGCGATTTGCAGGCGGAATTTGCGCAGACGGAAGAAGAGCTCGCCTCTTCGCAAGAGCAATTGGCCCGCGCCGAGGACAGTTTGCGCGCCACCGAATTGGTCGCGCCGACCGACGGGATTGTGAAGAATGTCGCCTTCAGCACCATTGGCGGGGTGATCCGCGCAGGCGAAGAAGTCTTGCAGATCGTGCCAGCTGGCGAGAAGCTGATCATCGAGACCCGCGTCCCGCCGCGCGACATCGCCTTTGTCTCAACCGGCCAAACCGCGCGGGTCAATTTCGATGCTTATGACAGCGCGATCTACGGATCAGCCACGGGAACAGTTGTTTTCGTCAGCCCTGATACGCTTAGCGAACAGGCGCAAGACGGTTCGAGCGAAACCTATTACCGCGTCAATCTGGAAGTCGATACGGCTTCGATGAAAGAAGTTCCCGGCCGCGAACTGGTCAATTTGCAAGCCGGTATGACGGCAACCGCAGAGATCCTGACCGGCAAATCGACCGTTTGGGATTACCTCACCAAGCCGATCCTCAAAACCGCCTCGCAAAGTATGCAGGAGCGCTGATCGCGCAGTTCGTGCTTGTGATCCCTGATCCATGGGATCTTGTTTTTTTCGCTTCTTCCAGCCGCAAGGATCAAAGCTGGGCCAATTATACGAATTTGGACCGGCCCTAGGGTGGTTAGGTCCTAGGCCCGGTCCAATCGATGCGGGGATTGGAATGCCGACACCGATTTACTCTGCGCCATCAAACTCACGGTTTGAGGGCGATTTCAGATCATTTGAGAATGATTTCCCGCAAGTGGTATTGGCCGGTCAATTCGCGGATATTGTTGTAAACCTCGCGCACTGTTTTTTGGCTGCTTTCTTCGCGCTGCTTGCCCCATTCACGCATGAATGCCTGATAGCGTTCCTTGCTGGGCGCTAGATCGGTTGTGCTCGAATATTTGATCATAAGAACCATATCCAAAGCTTCGCCAGCGCCATTGGGATTGGCGTAGATCGCGTAATCCTCGATATGGCCAAGGCGTTTGGCGATTTCATTGCCTTGCACCCAAGTTTCCTTGAGATTTTCGAGATATGTTTCAAATTCGCCTGGCTCAATATTGACCGTCACCATCTCATAGACGGCGTCAGACGGCTCATAATCTTCGAAAACCTGCATCTGCGCCGACGCTGGTGCGGCGATCATAAATGCGCTGGCGGCCATCACGAAAGACATGGCGCTGCGTGAAATGCTCTTGGTATTCAACATTAGTATTCCCCTTTTTACGCACTCTCTTGGTGGCAAGAGCGCCTGAAGCGTGGAGCTCCTCTTGCTCCGGCAACAGTGGTCGCAGCGGCGAACACGAAAGTCCTGATGGAAGGGTGATGTTTTTCTGTGGTTTGGGCTTTGTACAGTTGAGCGACACAGCCGCTTCTAGGCATCTGGCGTTAGGTAAACGGATGAATTTCTGATACAAACTGCGCCAACAAGCGCCAGCTTATCCGGAGTGGATGAAACGCAAGGCGAGTAAGTTGAGGGAATTGCTGTTGGACCGAGATGTGGTGGTGGCCGCACAGGGCTATAAAATTGGAACTATCGACGTCGTGCCGGACCTGAATCGGCTGGAATGCGGCGGCGATGCAACCTCGATAGAGCCAAGGATCATGAGTTTGCTGAGCACACTCGCCAGCGAGCCCAATCGAGTGTTCTCGCGATCTGAATTGATCGAGGACGTGTGGGGCGTGCAATTTGGCGGTGATGAAAGCCTAAGCCGCGGCATCTCAATTTTGCGCAAGGCCATCAAAGGTTTCGGGATAAGCGAAACATATATCGAAACAATTTCTAAGCGCGGCTACCGGCTGGTTCAACCGGTCGAAGGGCTCCCCGCCAAGAACACTTCAGCCGCCGATGCGGCGATCGCCATTGTGCCAACCGATCCAGTCGACTTGCGCCAAGTCCCCTCGATCGCCGTTCTGCCCTTTGAAAATCAGAGTGACGAAGGGGCGCATGATTATTTCATCGACGGGCTGATGGAAGAAGTGGTCTCGGGCCTCACCCGCATTCGCACTTTGTTTGTGATCGCAAGCGGATCAACATTGGCCATCAAGGGTGAAAATCTCACCCCCAATGAAGCCGCTGCAAAATTGGGGGTGCGCTATGCGGTCGAGGGGCGCGCACGGCGCTCTGGCAATCGCATACGCATCTGGGTCCAATTGATCGACACGGTGGATGGCGGGCAGATTTGGCATGGCAAGTTTGACGGCGAGCTGGACGATGTCTTCGACCTTTATGACGAGGTCGCAATGGGTGTCGCAGGCGTCGTAGAATTTTCTGTTCAAACCCGTGAAACTCTGCGCGCTTCGCGCCGCCCGACGTCTGATCTGCGCGCCTATGAATTGTATCTGCGCGGCCTTGCTAGGCTGCGGACCTACACCCGCGAAGGCATGTATGAAGCGCTTGATCTGTTAAATCAGGCACTCACGCTAGACCCTGATTATCCGCTCGCGCACAGTCTGGTGGCGGGCTGTCATGCCAATATTGCGCAGGCAAGTTGGTCGGATGATCCGCGCGAGGATGAGCGCTTGATCGAAAAGCATATTGAGGCCTCGCTGCTTAACGGGCCCGATGACCCGCAAGTGGTCGCAACCGCATCCTTGGCCTGCCGCGTGGGCGGTGATCATTCGGCAGCGTTGCACCTGGCTGAACAAGCCTATGCGCTCAATCCGGGTTCTTCATTCACGCAGATGGTGTTGGGCGCAGCCAAGGTTGCCTCTGGTGATCTTGACGAGGCGGAGGAGCTGCTCAATCTGTCAATTCGCTTGGATCCCTTCTCGCCAAACCGCACATTGCAAGTAGGCTATTTGGCGGCCATTCAATTCGCGAAGGGCGACTTTGCGCAGGCCGCCGCCTTTGCAAATGAGGCGGTGCGCTATTCACTATCTCCGCCAATTTCCGCGCTGCTGGTATCGGCCTTGGGCCATTTGGGTGAGCACGAAAAGGCGCAAAAAGCGCTCAATTCTCTTGAGGCACGCGCCAGCATCACCTTCACATCTGCTGCGGCAACGTTCTTTCTGGATGAAGGCCACCTTGCGCTGTTTCACGAAGGCATTGCCAAAGCACGCGCCCAATAGGCCGCTCTTCAGCCCCTTACGACGACGTTTTCACCCGGCAATGTCTGAAAATCAATGTGTGACCAGAAGGCAAATTTGACAGGCACTGTGGTCGATCCGTCATCGGGCTCTTTACCCAAAATATCGCGGACGATCTGATGGCTTTCGCACGTGGTGATTTCGATTGAATAATCCCCTTTCAAGAAACCGCCTCCGTGAAAGCCTGTGACTTCAATTGGAGTGTGCACAATCGCCTGATAGCAAGCGCTATTGGTGTCGCCTGGTTCACGAAATTGCTTCAAGGCCACGCTTGGAACATGCGGATCAAAATTGAACAATTCCTTGGCATCTGGGAGCACGCCGCCAAGCAAACGCGCCATAATCGCATCCTTTGCATCATTGCCGCTATGCCATGTTTGCGCGGCATCTTCCGGCTCGTTTGAGCCAGCTGCGATCCGGTAGAGTGGCGCCGTTACCCCTTGCGTTTCCTTTGCCATTGTCGGGAAATATGTGGTGGTGGTGCAAAATTGCGGATTGGCGGGATTATCGCTCGCCACCTCAAGGTCGCCCAATACTTTGGCCCAGCCCCAAGTCTCGCGCCCGATCACCATGCCCATCGCATAATTGATGAAGATATAGGGTGCCCAAAGGATAACTCTGGTCTTCAGAATATGGCCCTTATGGCGCTCAATAAGAGGGATCCATATGGCCGCCTCGCGCCCCGGCAGCCATCCGACATTCTCCGTTCCAGAGGTTGATTGCGCAACGTCCACAAAACTGAACATCGCATGGTGCGCGGCGACTTCATAAGTCACCGAACCGTCGCTTGCCGCGTTCAGCAATTTGTCGGTCAAGGATTGCATCGCGTCCTTGTCCGCATCGATAACGAATGCCGATGCCTTGGCGTCCGTAAAAACGCCGGGAGGTGCAATATCAATGGCGCCGTGTCCGAGCCAAGAGATGTAGGGAATGCTCGTCATTAGCCAAATCCTTGTGATGGTTTGCGTTCTAGAAAATCATATCCGATAATTTCGGCTGGCTCGCCGCAGATCGCGCGCGCCGCCGCGGCGCCCGACATGATCGCCCCTTCAAATGATGTCACCAGCCCCATGGCGGTGCCTTCTCCTGCGAGATAGAGATTGGGGAAAGCGGTTTTGGAATGCAGCCGGTATTGCGTCATGCCCGCGCCCGACAGCGTCGTGCATTCCGTGGGGTCGATATTGATCCGCAGATATTGATGGTCCAGCCGCTGCTCGCCTTCGGCATCATCGGGTACATACAAAACCGACCAGTCAAAACCGCCACCGTTCTGGGCATCGGGCCATGCTGCATAAGATCGCGTGTTGAGCCAATCCACAGTGCGGCTGCGCAGCGCAGATAGGCCTTGCGCTGGCGCGTCAGACTGGCTGCTCGGCGCATTGCAAAGGGATGTTGGGAAAGTGCCTGTGAAATAATGGAGCGATTTGGGCGCAGGTTCAGGCCATGGCTCAAACGCCAATACCTGGCTCATATCCGCCCAAATATTCATATATTCAGGGCCAGAAACACAAGCGGGCTTGAGCTGGGACCAGCCGAGTTGCTGCGTGGTTCTATTGCTC
Source organism: uncultured Altererythrobacter sp. (assembly GCA_938009055.1). Taxonomy (GTDB): domain Bacteria; phylum Pseudomonadota; class Alphaproteobacteria; order Sphingomonadales; family Sphingomonadaceae; genus Erythrobacter. The sequence goes on along the minus strand of CALLIO010000084.1, from coordinate 3,350 downwards.
CAGATTTGCACATTGAGCGAAGGCACGATCGGAATGTTACCGATCCAATTGGCAAACGCTGCATCGCGTGCGGCCAGATCCGCGCACATGCTTGGCTCTTGCGGATTGAGCTGTTTCAATGCGCCCAATGCAATCGCAAGCACGATATCATCAAAATCTTCGCCGCGCTTTAGCTCGCGCTTGCCGACAGGCGCTTTATCACACCAATGGCTTTCGAAATTCACCCCTTGCGATTGCAAGGCTGCGCCATCCGTCAATTGGTCCCAATGGGGCTGCGAAGGCCAAATGACCATGCCATCTTTCCTTTGGGTTGGTTGGTAGGAGCCAGAAGCAATTTCGGCTTGAACATCGATGCTGACAGTGTCGACGGGGCCGATTGCGCCAGGCGCTGTGTTTTCGCTCACCTTGAGCTCAGCGACCTTGCTAAAGAATTCAAACTTTACGCCATTGGTCACAAGCTGCTCATAGAGCGGTCCGACAATCACCTCGCCCATGCCCGCCTGAACTTCCCAGAGGCATGAGCCTTTGTAAGTTGCGATGATCCGCATGATTGTGCCCAAAGCTGTGCCAGCCGCGACATTGGGCTTTGCCGCATCCCCATCTTCATATTGAAACGCAGTGTCGTAAAGCAGGCGCACAATCGTGGACTTTTCGACGACATCTGCGTCGGCACCATGTGCCAAAAGCCATTCGCGGAATTCCATATTATCGAGAGACAAGAAAGGTTTGTTCTTCAGAATCAGGTCGAACAAAATGCCCTTCGAAGTGGCTTTGAAGATGTTGAACAGGTCATGCGGAACGGATCGGTAGTCGCCCTCTGAATGAGCGCTTGCTGTTGTCAGCTCCTCAGCCGCATCGCGCAAAAAGCCTTGATGGGCATGGTCGATCAAATGCAGAGCATCATGCGCTATGTCTTCTAACCCCGTTTCGGCGAAATCCGTCACAGCGCGCAATTTCTGCGCTGCTGCGGCAAGCGCGTCATGGGGATGCATCGCATCTAAAAGCGCGGCATTTTTGCTATGCGGACCTTCATGACCAAATGCGATTAGCCGGACCCAATCGGCCATCATGCTCAGCATTTCAAGCAGGCTAGGGAACAGCCCGCCACTGCCGGGAACCGCATCGTTTGTGGCCCATGTCAGCGGCCAATAACTCCATTCGCCCGCAGCATTTTTCATACCCAATGGCGTGAAATTCTGCGGCTTAACCGCATCGTGCCAGTGGGGCATTGCCCACCCGCCCTTGATCGGGGGGCGTTCTTCATAAAGCTCTTGCAGGAGTTTGAACGTGTTTTCGTAAAAGCCGAACCACACGTGCAGGCCATGCTCCAGATTTCTGCCTTGCGCATCACGGCCGCTCGCGCCCTTGCCGCCCAGCCGCCAGCCCATTTGATAGAGCGTGATATCATAGGCATCGCGCAGCTGCGGGGTGCGCGACAATTGATAGGCCGCGCTAAGCCCGGCCATGCCCCCGCCAAGGATTGCGATTTTTCGTTTCGTCATAGCCCCCACCTATCGTTCTAGCGTGTCTTGACATCTTGGGGGAAGCCGCTGATGCCGCGCGCGGCAAGCATCCCTGACTCAATCGCGCTTTCAAAGCATCCGCCGCTAAAACGCGTTCGGGTCCAATCCCCAATGGCATAGAGATTGCTCAATCCAGCTGGCTGCGCCGGGTCGAGCCGCGAGCTTACATTCTTACCCGCGGGCGTTTGCAAATATTGCTCTGCCAAATCGTAATTGGCCCTGACATAGGTCGAGGCAGTGGATTCTTCCCCACCGGTTTCGCCGATTTTAGGCCACAAGCCGCCCAGGCTTGACCGGCGCCAATCATCGGCAATTTTGACCGCATCATCTTTCAATTCAGTGCGGGAGATTGGGCCGCCGACGACCTCTAGACAGCCACAGAAATAACCCAGCGACTGCGGCACTTTGCCTTGCCAGACAGCCGAATTGCTCCAGTTTTCGAACGGCAATATCTCGCCCATATCGCCCCAACTGTCATAGGGCACTTTGTATGAAGTCAGCACCGTTGAACCATGGCTCCAGCCAAGCTCGTTGAGATCTTCTTCCATCCACAATTGCATCGCTTGCGTCGCAACGCTGCGGCTTTGTTCAAACGCAGATTGCCAAGCTGGAATGCCGTCCGCCAATTCCTGCGCAATGGGCTGTAATGCCAAGGGCGGGAGCGCCGATATGACTATGTCGAAATCTTGTTCGGCCTTCAAAATTGTCGGCAGACCAGCGGTAATCTTGCAACCGCTATAGTCGAAATCGACATCGTCTTGCTTGAGCTTTTCTCCATCCTTCAGCTGCTCCCACAAGGGCTCGCTGGGCCAGCAGTCCAGCGATTTGCCATTGGCCAAAGTGATGCGCCTAAGCGGGCGATAGGGCGCGCCATCAATAGTCTCCGCCTGATTGTCGATGGTGATCTCAGACAATTGTTCGCCCGATTTGTTGAGCGCGCTGACACGGCTGAAGAAGTGGATGTCGACACCGCGATCCATCAGCACGTCGTACAATGGCGTGAAAACCGTATCCGCCGTTCCCGCTGCCATTCGAAACAAGGGGGCATTGCGGTAACCCATCGCAATTTCCATCTGGGCCCGGAATGATACGCCAGCGGCAAGCGAGCCGTCGCTATCATCCGCTCCATCTACAGCGGCAAAGGCGAGATCATAGATCGCATTGACAAGAGCCGATTGGACCGTTGCCTTATGCGCACCATGTTTGGAGAGCCATGCACGAAAATCTATCGCATTGAGTTCATCATACCCCTCTTCGCCGCGACCCAGAAGGTCACACACAAAGCCGATGGAAATCGTCAAGGACAGGTCAGTGACAATCGCCAGCCTGCGCAAGGCTTCGCCAAGCCCGCCATGTGCTTTTTCCGCGGTGCTGGCGTCAGAGGACCCGATACAAGTCTGCACGATCTCCGCCGCATGCGCGAGCTGGGCCAAGGCCAGATCGGGATGGAATTTCGATTTGAGGAAAGCGCTGCGTAGGCTCTGGAAAGCAACCTTCACCACATTGCGAAATGGCACTCCAACCGGCAGCGCGCTCTCTGTCCGAGCGGCCATTTCGAGGATCATTTTCTCATCATCGGGCAGCGGTGCATGATCTGCCCCATTGACTAGAGGCCCGTCACCGGGCTCTCCGGGCATTCTCGGAAACTCAAAATTCCAAGGCTGCCAGCCATATTTCGGATCATTATCCATGAAGGACACTTGATGCTGGGGCAGAAACCCGTCTGTCCACGACTGCAAAGGGTTATCCGGATCAGACCTGCGTTCGCGCCATTCTGTGTAGCATGAACGAAGGGTGGCAAAGGCATTGTGATAACAGCCCATGAGC
>CALLIO010000083.1 GCA_938009055.1 uncultured Altererythrobacter sp. | reverse complement strand
GGCTGCGCAGTCGCCAATTGCATAAACATCATCGAGCGACGTGCGGCAAAAAACGTCGACATCCACGCCGTTCGATCCTGCTGCTCCAGCAGCTATGAGCGGCGCGACTGATGGCACAATGCCGATGCCGACAATCACCATATCGCAGGGCACAATCTCGCCATCGCCCAGCTTAACGCCGGTTACATGGCCGTCATCGCCTTCGATCGATTCAAGCGCTGTTTCCAGCCGCAGATCAACGCCGTTTTGGCGATGCTCGTTCTGGTAAAACTCGCTCAGCTCTTCGCCTGCGACACGGGCGAGAACGCGCGGCAAAGCTTCGAGCAAAGTGACGTCGCAATCCAGCTTGCGCAGCACGGCTGCTGCTTCCAAGCCAATATAGCCGCCACCGACAATCACTGCCTTGCTCGCGCCTGCTTCCAATTGCGCCATGATGGCATCGACATCGCGCTTGTCGCGCACGGCATGCACACCCTTAAGGCTGGCTCCAGGGCATGAGAGACGACGCGGATCGCCGCCGCCCGCCCAGATTAGCTTGCGATAGGTAATGCGCGTTTCGTCGGCCAGAACGACTTGATGCGCCATCCAGTCAACTTCCGTCACAGCCTTGCCCAGCTGGAGCGTTATGCCCTTGTCTTCCCAAAACTTTTCAGGCCGGATCATGATCCGTTCGAACGGCTTATCGCCAGCCAGATATTCTTTTGAAAGCGGGGGGCGTTCATAGGGCGGATGCGCATCGCGCCCCAGCATCAGGATCGTATCCTCATGCCCTTGCTGGCGCAGTGCAATGGCGACTTGCGCTGCAGCATGGCCCGTGCCCACGATGACGATATCAGCCGAATTCATGGCCCTATGCGTTGCCGCAAATGCGCAAATGGTCAAGCGCAAACGCGTAAAATGGCGCAGTTACCGCTCGAGCAGATTGCGCGCCTGACTGGCGATTTGGGCAAGGATAGAAGGGGCAATCACAGGCTGCGCTTCGGCTCTTGCCACCATTGCGCGGAATTGTGCGATCGCCACTGCATTGTCCTGCGCCCATTGCTCGACAGCCTTGGCAGGGTTCGCCTTTTTCGCCTTACCGCGAAGCAAGCGGCGCAAGAAGTCGAGCCGCATATGTTGGAAATCGCGCGCTAGCCCTGCGACCAGCAAACGTTCCCACACATCGGATGGCTCCATCAAAGCAGCGGTGCCTTGCGCCCAGTCGAGCCCCAGCCTGAGGCCGAGGTCACCGAACGCTCCGGTTAGCTTGCTGGGCGAAATATCCGCGCTTGCCGCCAGTTGGGCAATGCCCGCTGAGCCATCAAGCTCGAACAATCGCGTCACTGCGCGAGCGACTGTTGCTGGCGCGCCCGCTGTGCACAATTCGCTGTGCATTTTTTCGGATTGTTCGCGCGCTTCGCCGACCAGCAATTGTTCGCGGGCATTGCGCAATTCGCTCACCCCCTTTTGCAATTCTGCCGCAAGATCGCTTGGTCCGCGCTTGCCTGCACCCAATCGCAGCGCATCGGCCATTTGCCCTTGGACGGCCATAGCGACGCGTTCGAACAGCATGATCCGCGTGGTTTCGGGCATGGGCGCTTCATCGAGCATGCGCCAAACCGCGCCGACATCATACAATTGATCGACAGTTACAAAGGCGCTGGCGACATAGCTTAGCGGGACGCTTTCTTCCTCGGCCAATTCGAACGGCGGCAGCAATCCCAAACGATTGACGATCCGGTTGGCGAGTTCTGTCGCGATCATTTCGCGGCGCAAGCGGTGGCTGCGGATAGGCTGCGCATAGGGTTTGCGCATAGCATTGGGGAAGCCAGCGATAAGCGCGCTTTCGAGCATTGGCTCCTCGGGCAGAGCGCTTGCTTCAATCGCATCTTGCAAGGCAAGCTTGGTTGAGGACAAAAGCACCGAAAGTTCTGGCCGCATCAGCCCGTGGCCATCGCTGGCACGCCGCGCGAAACCTTCATTATCGCTTAGTCCTTCTGTGCTGCGATCAAATTCGCTTTGCTCCTCAAGCGTTTCTATCAGCCGCAAATAGGATGCTGTGGCATCGCTGCCGCCAGCTTCAGCAACCGAGAGGGCAAGCGCTTGGAGACGGTTATCTTCCAGCACGATTTCAGCGACATCCTCGGTCATATCTTCAAGCAATGCGTTGCGCTTCTTGGCAGATAGCTTGCCCGATTGGCGCGCGGTTTGAAGCGCGATTTTGATGTTCACTTCATTGTCCGAACAATCAACGCCTGCCGAATTGTCGATGAAGTCTGTGTTGATGCGCCCACCCTGGAGCGCGAATTCGATCCGGCCTGCTTGCGTAATGCCAAGGTTCGCGCCCTCGCCAATCACCTTGGCGCGCAATTCATTGGCCGAAACGCGCAGAGCATCATTGCCCGGGTCGCCGACTTGGACGTTATTTTCAGCCGAGGCTTTGATGTAAGTGCCGATGCCGCCGAACCAGATCAGATCAACGGGCGATTTTAAGATCGCGCTGATCAGCGCTTCGGGTTCCCATTCGGCTTGGTCCAGACCCAACGCCTGACAAGCGGCCTTGCTGAGTTTGATCACCTTGGCGCTTCGCGAATAGACGCCGCCGCCTTTTGAGATCAGCTCTTGCTTATAATCCTCCCAGCTTGAACGCGGCAGGTCATAGAGGCGTTTGCGTTCCTTCCAGCTCGCGGCCGGATCAGGATCAGGATCAATGAAGATATGCCGGTGATCGAAGGCTGAGATCAATTGGATCGCTTTGGAAAGCAGCATCCCATTGCCGAACACATCGCCCGACATATCGCCGCAGCCGATGACTCGCACAGGCTCTGTCTGAATGTCTGTGCCCATTTCAAGGAAGTGGCGCTGGACCGAAACCCATGCGCCGCGCGCGGTGATACCCATCGCCTTGTGATCGTATCCGTTCGAGCCGCCACTGGCGAAGGCATCGCCCAGCCAGAAGCCGGCCTTCTCAGCAATCGCATTGGCAACGTCGGAAAAGCGCGCCGTGCCCTTGTCAGCTGCCACCACGAAATAGGGGTCCTCGCCATCATGGATGACGACCGAGGGTGGATGGGCAGCTTTGCCGTCCACCAGATTGTCTGTGATGGAAAGCAGCGTGCGGATGAAAATCTCGTAGCTTGCTTGGCCTTCTGCGGCCCATGCCTCGCGGTCATCCTGCGGATTGGGGAGCTGTTTGGGGTAGAAGCCACCCTTCGCGCCCGCTGGCACAATCACGGCGTTTTTCACGCGCTGCGCTTTCATCAGGCCGAGAATCTCGGTGCGGAAATCATCGCGCCGGTCAGACCAGCGAAGCCCGCCACGCGCAATCGGGCCAGAGCGCAGATGAATGCCCTCCACCCGGCTGGAATAGACGAAAATCTCGCGCCAAGGCAGCGGCTTAGGAAGGCCGGGAACTTTGGCGGATTCGATCTTGAACGCCAGCGCTTCTGCAGCTCCGGGCGCAAAGGCATTGGTGCGCAGAATCGCCTCGATCAGCGCTTGATAGAGTCGCAAGAGCCGGTCGTCATTGATCGCATCAACCTTAGCAAGACCCGCTTTGAGCGAAGCGCGCGCAGCCTCACCAGCTTTGGCGCGGCTGCCCTTAAACGCGGGGTCATGGCTGGCTGTGAATAGCGCGATCAGCGCTTTGGTTACTTGCGGCGCACCATAGAGCGCATCGACCACAGTATAGATCGTGAAGCCCATGCCGGTCTGGCGCAAATAGCGATAGAATGCGCGCAGCCAATTGGCTTCATCGGCTGACAATCCCACGCCGACCACCAGCCGGTT
>CALLIO010000082.1 GCA_938009055.1 uncultured Altererythrobacter sp. | reverse complement strand
GCGTGGAAAAGGACAGTATCATGATCCGCAAGACGTTATTTACAGCAGCCATTGCCGCCCTCGCCCTTTCTGCAACCGCTTGCAATACGGTGAAGGGCCTCGGCCAAGACATCGAATCGGTTGGCCGCACCGGCGAAGAAGCGATTAACTGATTTTCGCTTTTCGGTAGACGAGCGCCAGATTGTTCGCGGGCATGGCGATGCGGGCGCTGCGCTTGAAGTGATTGTCGGCTGCCAGCGCGTCCATATCGGCCAGATCGCGCAGTCCCCAGCGCGGATCGCGCGCCTTCAAACTGGCGTCGAATTGGAGATTGGAGGGCGCGGTTTCAACGCCCGCCTCCAGATACGGCCCATATAGGATCAGCGGAGCGCCCGCACCCAAACACGCCGCGGCCTTGGCGAATAGGCCAATCGTCGCCTCCCACGGGCTGATATGGGCCATATTTATGCACAAAACAGCATCGGTCATAGCGTCGACTTGTTCAGCTGGCTGACCAGGCGCGCTGGCGTCGAGAAGGATCGGCTCAAGCACATTGTCTAGGCCAGCCTCAGCGCGATAGGCCGCAATCGAGGCAAGCGCGTCTTCCTCGCGGTCGCTGGGCTGCCATTGGATCTGCGGAAATTTTGCGGCGAAGTAAATCGCATGCTCGCCGCTGCCGCTTGCGACTTCGAGCACCATGCCCTTCTCCGGCAGCTGAGCGGCCAGCACATCGGCAATCGCTTCGCGGTTTCGGGCAGTCGCAGGCGCGTGCCGCTTCGCGCCCGCCTCACCGCTCAGATTGTCCATCGTGCTGCGCTGCATCGCGCTAATTGACCGCGCGTTCGCGCCCTTCCCAATAGGGTGCGCGCAGTTCACGCCGCAAGATTTTGCCCGAGGCATTGCGCGGCAGCTCTGGGATAATGTCGACGCTCTTTGGCGCTTTAAACGCCGCCACGCGTTCGCGTGTGTAGCCAATCACATCATTCACATCCACTTCCATGCCGGGCTTTGGCACTACGCAGGCTTTCACTTCCTCGCCCCATTTCTCGCTTGGAATGCCGATCACGGCGACCTCGGCAATCGCGGGATGGCCATAGATCGCGCTTTCCACTTCGGCGGGATAGACATTCTCGCCGCCAGAGATAATCATGTCCTTGATCCGGTCCTGGATATAGACATAGCCATCATCATCCATGATCGCCGCATCGCCCGTATGCACCCAGCCTTCTGCATCAATTGTGCTGGCGGTGGCTTCGGGCAAGTTCCAATAGCCAGCGGTGTTTGAGGGTGATTTGATGCACACTTCACCAATTTCGCCGCGCGGCAGTTCATTGTTGTCAGGTCCGCGAATTTCCACCTCGACCCCGGGGATAGCCTTGCCAGCAGAGCGCATCCGCTCATTGCCATCAAGCGAGTGATCTTCTGGTTCAAGCGCCGTGACAGTGCCGGTTGTCTCGGTCATGCCATAGACTTGGATAAAGCCAGCGTTGGGCATGGTCTTCACCGCTTCCTTGAGCAATTCGAGCGGCATAGGCGCTGCGCCATACATTAGAAACTTGAGCTTGCTGAAATCGGTTTCCGCCGCCTTTGGGTGCTGCACCACCATTTGCAATGCCGCGGGCACGATAAACAATTGCGTTGCCCCGCTTTCAATCGCTGAGAGCACGCCTTGGGGCGTAAACTCGGCGTCGATCCGGCAGCGCACGCCGTTGGCAATCGCTGTGTTGATCAGCCCCATCCCGCCGATATGCGCGCATGGCATGGCAAATAAGATGCAGTCATCGGCTGCATATTCATTCCACGCAATGCCGGCTTTGCGGCCCAGCATTCGCAAATGAAACAGATTGTTGTTCGACAGCTGCACGCCCTTGGGATTGCCAGTTGTGCCCGATGTGTAGAGTTGGAGGATCGGATCATCGAGGCCAGAAGGCGTAAATTCGCCGGGCTCGTGACTGGCCATTGCCGCCCGCGCGGTGTCTTCGCCAATCACTTCATGGTCAGTGCTTAGGCCATGAACAACGCCTTGCGCCGTCTCCTCAAAACCAACCCCGGCAAACAGCAGCTTCGCGCCCGTATCACCCACGATATAGGCGATCTCAGGTGGGGCCAGCCGCCACCCGATTGGCACTGTGACAATGCCCAAGCGCGCAGCAGCGATATAGATTTGGCAATAGAGGTCCGAATTCTTGCCCAGCCATGCAATCCGGTCGCCTTTGACCAGCCCGCGCGACTGGAAGAAGCCGATTAGGCGGCGCGTTTGTTCGTCGAGCTCTGTAAAGCTGGTGAGGCGACCGTCCATTTCCAGCGCGATACTGTCAGGGCGATGGCTGGCCCAATGGTTCACAATGTCGTCAAAGGTGCAGTAATCGTGGTGGTCTTGCATCAATCTCTCCGGCACATGGGCTCTTCGGCCCTGTTCGCCAGATCGTTATGCCAAAGCCTGCGCGCTAAGCAATCACCAATTCTATGGCTTGAGAAGCCCTATTCCCAGCGCCCCTAATCCCACCGACCCAGTGCGCGGGCGCGGCCTTCGCGGATGATCAGCCACAAAAGCAGGCCAATCGGCCCCGCCACAAAGGTGAAGAACAAGACGGGGGCTTGCAGGATGCGCGAGAACCCCTTGGCATCGGCATCGCGCGCGACCCATATCCCAACGAACAGGTCAAAGGCGAGATAATGCAGCCAACCGATGGTCACGCCGGCATCGCTTGCAAAAAGGCTGCGAACCCCTTCGATGCTGCTGAAATCCATTCCGCCACCGCCGCCGCCCATATCGAGCAGGCCAGTCACCGTGCCAATCATGCTGACCGCATAGGTCAGGCACAATCCACCCACGATGACAAACAGCAAGGCTGACAAGAGCGCGGGCCAGCGCGGCAAAAAGATCAAAGCCGCCCAAGCGATAATCGCGACCAGATTACCCGCTCCGAAAATTGCATCCCAATTCATGCGTCTTCTCCCTCTTGCGGCCATTCGCGCGCCGCGCGGATAATCCCATCATTGCGATGGGTGAAACGCCCACCAGCCTTGCGGCTTGCCAGAGCCAGCGCGCTTTGCGCCACCACCTCGGCCTTGATCGAGCGCATATCGCGCAAGCCACCCAGCATTAGCGGATCGAGAATGGGGCTGAGGATTTGCGCAATCCCTTCGCCCGCACGAGGGTCATCAATCCGCTTTCCGCGCAACAAGCCGGGCTGCAAGATGTCGAGCCGCTTGAAACCCATCTTCCTCAGATCGCGCTCCACCTCGCCCTTCACCCGCATATACATATGGCGCGAGCTAACATCAGCATTGGTCGAACTGACGATCACAAACCGCTCAACGCCCTTGTCTTTCGCTTCGCGCGCAGTGTTCAGCACCAATTCCTGATCGACCGCGCGA
>CALLIO010000081.1 GCA_938009055.1 uncultured Altererythrobacter sp. | reverse complement strand
GGCAAATATGACGAGCGCGTGGACCGTGAAAGCGCTGAAGAAGTGCTCGCGCAAAAAACGACTGACGCGGTCGAGACTGCCAAGGAAGTCGAAGAAAAGGGCGAAGAGGAAGTGCGCAAACAGCCGCGCAAGACCAAAAGCATTTGGGAAAAAGCCTTCTCGCGAGGTTCGAAAGTGGCCGCTGGCGCAGTTGCGGGCGCAGCCGCCTCGCGCATCTTGGGCAAGAAATCTCGCAGTGACCCTGTTCGTTCAGGCGTCACTTCAGCAGCAGGATCGATCGCGACTGATCTCGCTGGGCCGGTCGCGGGGCGCTTTGTGCGCAACCTTATTGGAGGATTGATGCGTTAGGGAAGGCGTATTTCCACTCGAAGACCGGCGATAGCGCCATTGTCTTCGCGATTTGCCAATACCAATTGCCCGCCATGTTGTTCCGCGACAGCCCGCGCGACGGTTAGCCCCAAACCCGCGCCGCCGGTTGCGCGGTTGCGCGAAGCCTCGCCGCGCTTGAACGGTTCGAGCATGTCGGCGATTGTCTCTGGCGGGATGCCGGGGCCTTCATCATCGACGCGCAAAACTGTGCTGCTGCCATCCTCGATCAGCGAGACATGCGCGCTTTCACCATAGCGCACGGCATTGCTGACCAAATTGCGCAGCGCGCGTTTGAGCCATGTGACCTGCACTGCGCGCACCAGCCTCGGGTTGTCGCCCATGCTCACGGGCTCGCCCAAATCTTCAAATTCCTCCACCACGCTGGCGGTGAGCGCCGACAAATCAACGCGTTCCTCTTCAAGGCCCGAGCGCCCGATCCGCGCCAATGACAAGATGTCATCGAGCGTATGCGTGATATCCTCAATGCTCTGCGCCATGCGTGTGCGCTGATTGTCATCCTCAACGCTTTCGACCCGCACCCGAAGCGCCGCGAGCGGGGTTTTGAGATCATGGCCAATCGCGCCCAGCATCACGTCTTTCTCATCGAGCAGGGCGGCGACGCGGGCTTGCATCGTATTGTGCGCTGCGATCAATTGTCGGGTGTCGCGCGGGCCACTTTCTGTAAGCGGAATTGGCTTGTCCGGGCTGCGCGCGAAAGTGTCGACGCGTTCTGTCAGCGAGGCTAGCGGGCGCGTTATCCGGCGCATCATGAAGAACAGCAGAGCGAATAGGATTGCGAAGATCACAGCGGTTTGGAACAGCAATGTGTACAGCGTGGAGCTGGGCCGTTCGCGGTAAAGAATGCGGGCGACTTCCCATTCCGCCGTGCCCGCGCGTTTGATCCCTGCCACCGCAATCCGGCGGGTTTGCCAGTTCGATCCGCGCAGCCGGTCTCTAAGTCCCGGTCTTTGCGCCACAAACAGATCAGAGCCTGCAAGCCGGCGCGCGACGAACAGTTCCTCTGCAACGATGCCTTGCGCTGCTAGAGTCTGGCGCAAGAGCGGCTCCATCTTGCTCAAAGGTTCATCACCACCGAGCCGCGGATCGGTTTCGACGAATTGCACGCCCGCGCGAAATCCATCGCGCCCTCCGCGCCCTGGCGGAGGTCCGCGCTCTCCCGCCAGTGGTCCAAGCTGCCCGGAAATCCCAAGCCGCTCTTCGCGCTGTTCGCGGCGTTCTGCCCTTCGTGCGCGGCGTTCTTCAGCTTCAGCCTCGCGCCGCTCAGCATTAACGAAACGCAGCGCCAGATCGTTCACAATCGTCAATTCGCGCCGCTGTTCAGAAGCACGGAAAAGCAAGCTCGCTGAAATCAACTGAGCGACCATCAGGCCAAGCGCCAGCACCAACAGTGTTTGGCCGAGCAAAGTCTTGGGCAAAAAGCGCGTCACGTCTGGCTCGCAGGAGAAGTCCGGCTGACATCAGCGCCAAAGCGATAGCCGCCGCCGCGCACGGTCAGGATGAATTGCGGATTGCGCGTGTCCGCCTCAATCTTGCGGCGCAAGCGGCTGACTTGATTGTCGACCGCGCGGTCGAACAGATGGGCAGTGCGTCCTTGGACCATATCGAGCAATTGATCGCGATCGAGCACTTGGCGCGGGTGGTCGACAAAGGCGCGCAACAAGCGAAACTCTGCGGTGGAGATGGGCACCAAAGTGCCTTCGGGATCGGTGAGCCGCTGCTTGAGCGGATCGAGCGTCCAGCCTTCGAATTGATAGAATTGGTCTGTGCCTTCTTCAGGCATTTGCCCGCGGCTTGCGCGGCGCAGGACAGAGCGTATGCGCGCCACTAACTCGCGTGGTTCGAAAGGTTTGACGACGTAATCGTCCGCGCCCATCTCTAGGCCCACGATCCGGTCGGTTGCCTCGCCGCGTGCGGTCAGCAGAATGACCGGCAATTTCGCAGTTTCGACCAAATGCCGGCACAGCGAAAGACCGTCTTCACCTGGCATCATTATGTCGAGCAGGACCAGATCAGGGCGGCTCTCGGCGATCACGCTGCGCGCTTTGGCCGCGTTTTCCGCTTCAAACACGACGAACCCCTGACCGGTGAGATATTCGGCCAGGGGTTCGCGCAATGTGGGCTCATCATCGACGAGCAAAATATTGAGGGGCGCAGTGTCGGTCATATGTCGTTCGTCTCTACTGCGCCCCGTCATTGGAGCAAGCTTAGTTGGTGGGTGTTCCCGCGCCGCGCCCGCCACGTTCGCCGCGCTTACCGCGACGCTCGCCGCGATTGGCTTTGCGGGCTTCCTTGGCTGCTTCCCGTTCGGCTTCAGTGATTGTGCCTGAGCTATCGGTGTCGACCTTGGCAAAGCGAGCTGCGACAGCTGCATCATATTCTTCGCGGCTGACGGCATTGTCGCCATTGGTGTCGGCCTTTTTCATCATGGCCATGCCCTTGCCGCGTTTGCCGCCGCGCTTGCCTTTCTTGCCCTTCTTGCCGACGCGATGTTCCTTCATCATTTCGCGTCCAGCGTCCATCTCGGCTTGCGACAATCCGCCGCTGCCATCGGTGTCGAGCTTGGCGAAGCGTTCTGCACTCCGCGCCGTACGGCGCTCGGAACGATCACCGCCCTTTTCGCCGCCACGTTCAGCGCGGCGCTCCATACGTTCAGCCTTGCGGGCTTCGCGGGCAGCGGTCATTTCTTCCTGCGTCAATTCGCCATCGCCATTGGTGTCAGCAGCGGCGAAGCGCTCTGCCTTCTTGGCGGCGCGGTCTTCAGCGTTGAGAATGCCATTGCCATCAGCGTCCATCTTGGTGAAGCGTTCGTCAGCCTTGGCTTGTGCTTCGGCAAGAGAGATAACGCCGTCGCCATTGGCGTCAGCTTTGGCGCCGTGATGGGCTGCAATTGCGATAGTGCCAGTGCCCAAAGCGAGGGCTGCGGCAGACAATGTGAGAGTGAGCTTTTTCATAATCGTGGGTTTCCTTCAGCGGGTGTAATCCTAGAAGAGCTGCGACGACAAGGCCAGCTTGGGGGAGAGGGGTGTCCTTTTGGGAGGAACAGCCAAACCGCCGCAGCTCATGAAACCTGTTCTAGAGGCGCTTTGTCGCAGGATTATCCCGCAATTTGAGAGAATTGTCGCGCTTTGTATCAGCAGCGATTGCCCGTTCATCTGAGCGAAAAGCGAGTGCAATCTCGCTTTATCTCGCTTTATCTCGCTCTATCTAGGGCGCATCTGCGTGTCTTCACCCGCTGTGATGAAGATCGCGGTTGCATGCTCTTCGACATCGGCAATGTGCCAAACGCCGGGCGGATTGATTGCATATTCACCCGCTTCAAGCGCCACTTTCTCGACCCGTCCATCGGGGAACTCTTGAGTGAGAACCATCGCGCCATGTGTGCAGATCACCACCTCACTGCCCTTGGGGTGCATTTCCCACGTGTCCCAGCCTTCGGTGAAGCTGTGCTGCGAAACCAAACGCCCCTCGGCCCCGTCGCTGCCGTGGCGCGCGCCATAGTCAGCATACCATTCTACGCCCGAAAATGGGGGTTGAGAGACAGACGTCGCGCCAAGCCCCAGATGAATGAAACTGTCGGCAAGTTTTGCTGCGCTCATCGCCCTTACTCGGCTTGCGTCATGCAAAAGACGTTGAGCTTGTTCCCATCGAGATCGCGAAAATAGCCAGCGTAAAAGCCATCATCACCGCGTGGGCCCGGAGGTCCTTCATCGCTGCCGCCTTGATCGATGGCGACATCATAGACCGCTTTCACCTTTTCAGGGCTGTCCACTTGCAGAGCGGCCATCACGCCATTGCCAACGCTGGCAGGCTTGCCATCAAATGGGGCGGTGGCGGCAATGCCAGCGGTTCCATCTTCAAAGCTGCCCCAGGCGATAAATTCGCCTTCTTCCATCATCCGGCCATAGCCCATCGCGCCCGCCACAGCGTCGTAAAAGGCGGCTGCGCGCGGCAGATCATTGGTTCCCAAAGTGACATAGCCAATCATTATATTTCTCCCTCCAAGCGAATCGAATATTGAGAACATTAGTAGAACATTTGGGTTCTCACAAGGGTATCAAAGTGGCGCGCACTCCCGCTTCATCCATTCCAACGCGCCTCCGCTAAGCTGCGGCGCGAGCAATGCCTCGACCTTGGCGTGATAATCATTCCACCAGTCGATCTCTTCCGAAGTCAGTAGAGAGGTATCGACAAGCTTGCGGTCAATCGGCACGAAGGTGAGCGTTTCAAAGCCGAAATATTGCCCTTCAGCGCCTGCGATTGCGCGTTCTTCCACCAGCACTAAGTTCTCGATCCTGATGCCATACCCATTACCGCCTGGCTCGCTTGTCTTGTAATAGCCCGGCTC
This sequence comes from uncultured Altererythrobacter sp., assembly GCA_938009055.1. Taxonomy (GTDB): domain Bacteria; phylum Pseudomonadota; class Alphaproteobacteria; order Sphingomonadales; family Sphingomonadaceae; genus Erythrobacter. The sequence continues at coordinate 3,638 of CALLIO010000081.1, read as the reverse complement.
GTTGGAAAGGATCATGCCAGCCATCAATTCCTGATCGGTTCCGGCCTGTCCGCCCGCTGATTTGGCGATGCGCTGCGGCCCTTCGTGGACGGAGAGAAAACTGCCAACACCGTGGCCTGTGCCGTGGGCATAGTCGACGCCTGCCGCCCACAAATGCTGGCGGGCAAAACTGTCAAGCTGGCTTCCAGCAGTTCCGGCAGGAAAAGTCGCCAGCGCAAGCGCGATATGACCTTTCAAAACGCGGGTATAGCGGTCGCGCATCTCAGGCGTCGGCTGCGCTGAGCCATCAGGCGTCCCGATCCATACGGTGCGGGTGATGTCCGTCGTGCCAGCGGGATATTGCCCGCCGCTATCAACCAGATAGATCGAGCCGGGCGGGATCGGAATATTGCTTTCCTCATCCACGCTGTAATGCGGCAGAGCTGCGTGATGGGCAGCCGCGGAGATGGTGCGGAAGGACAGGTCGCGCAAATCGCCGCCTTCCTCGCGAAATCCGCGCAATTTGGCGGCCGCTCTCAGCTCGTCCACTTCGCCAGAGGGTGCTGTCTCTTCCAGCCAATGAAGGAAGTGCGCGACAGCGGCCCCATCGCGCGCCTGCGCGTCACGGTGCCCCTGTTGTTCAGCGGGGTTCTTCACTGCTTTAGGCAGGATGCAAGGGTCGCGTTCAAAATGCACAGCGGCCCCGCCTGCTTCCAGTGCGCTGGCAATCGCAGTCACACCGAAATTGGGATCAACGCTGACATTCTTGCCGTCATATTCGCTGAGCGCGCCTGCAAAGGCGCCGCGTTCGCGGATCGTTATGGCATTGCCCAAATGCTGGGTGAGCTCGGGCGTGACTTTCTCAGGCGCGATAAACAATTCCGCCGTCCCGTCAGCCTTGGCGATCACATAAGAAAGCGCGACCGGCGTATTGTCGACATCAGACCCGCGGATGTTGAGCAGCCATGCAATGGAATCGAGCGCAGAGATAACCGCTGCGTCGCGCCCTGATGCTTTGAGCGCGTCGGCGATTGCTTCACGCTTGGCGGCAGAGTTTTCGCCAGCGAACTTGTCCTCATGCGGTAGTGCCACAGCTGATGAAGGTTCTGGCTGATCTTGCCACACAGCATCAATCGGATTGGCTTCCACTGCGACAAGCTCGCCGCCGATCTTGGCCAGCGCTGCTCCAATTGCTTTCGCCCAGCTGCGCGAATGGAGCCAAGGGTCAAAGCCGATCCGCGCGCCTTCAGCTGCATTGCCCGCTAGCCATGCGCCCATCGTATCCTTGGGAACCGAGCAATATTCAAATAGGGCTTCATCCACTTGTTCGCGCACTTGCACGGTATAGCGCCCATCGACAAAAATCGCTGCCTTATCCAGCAACACCGCCGCGCTGCCTGCCGATCCGCCAAAACCGGTTAGCCAAGCCAAGCGCTGAGCATACGCACCGACATATTCGCTCATATGCTCATCAGCGATGGGCACAAGAAAGCCGTCAAGCTTCTGGCGTTTTAGCTCTGCTCGCAGCGCTGCCAGCCGCGCTTCATGTGTCTGCATCAGCATTTGATCGAAACCTCTCATCCAGCCTTGCGCAAATCGCTTGCCGCGCGGCTCACATCAACTCTATGAGTCGCCAATATAGGACAGCGCGGGTCTGCATTCCAGCAGCGCGTGCTTTACCGTCACAAGATGCCCCACCCGCAAAAGGATGTGCGTGCCATGAAGCTATCAAACCTTGCCCCTCTTGCGCTTGCGACATGTTTGGCCGCTGCGCCCATAGCGCCGCTTTCGGCTGACGATCATAAGGATATGGAATTGACTGAAACTGCCCCGAGCGCGCCTCCAGTCGCGGAAAAGCGCGAGCATAGCTACACCCACCACGGGATCACGATCAGCGACCCCTATCACTGGCTCAAAGACCAATCCTATCCCACCATCGATGATGAGGATGTGCTCGACTATGTGAAGGCGGAGAATGCTTGGTTCGAACATCGGATGGAAGGCCAAAAGGCGCTGACGGACGAGCTTTTCGAAGAGATGAAGGGCCGCATCAAGGAAGACGATAGCTCGGTTCCGCAAAAGGATGGCGACTGGATCTATTGGTCAGCCTTTGAAGATGGCGCGCAATACCGCAAACACTACCGCAAGCCAGCAGCAGACGGTGAGGCACAATTGATGCTGGACGAAAATGTGCTGGCCGAAGGGCATGAATATTTCCGGCTGGGTGCTTTGTCGATCAGCGAGAGTGGGCGCTTCATGGCCTATTCAACCGACACGAGCGGGGCAGAGCGCTATATTGCGCGGATCAAGGATTTGGAGACTGGCGAGCTGCTGCCGGATGAAATTCCTGATGTGCGCACCGGCCTTACTTGGGTCGCGAATGACACCAAGCTGGTTTATGGCAAGGCGGATGAGAATTGGCGCGTGCGTGCTGCGCGGCTCTACACCATTGGCACTTCTGCAGATGAGGACGTGATCCTTTATGAAGAAGCGGATGAGACTTTTTCCGTTGGAACGGGCCTCACCGCGCAAGATAACTGGCTGGTGATCGCCACCGGTGACAATGAAACGTCCGAAGTGCGACTGGTGCCAGCTGACAATCCCACAGCCGAGCCGATTTTGGTCAAGCCGCGCGAGAAGGGCGTCGAATATTCGCTCGATGTGCGTGCCGGCGAGAATGGGGATGAGCTATTCATCTGGACCAATGATGATCACATCAATTTCCGTCTGGCCAAGGCTTCGATTGATACGCCTTCGACTTGGGAAACGGTGATTGCGGGTTCGGACGAATTCTACCTCACTGGGTTTGATCTCTTCAAAGATTTCTTCGTCACAGAAGGGCGGCTTAACGGCCTCGATCAAATCCAATTGCGCCAATATGAAACGCCATTGGAAGCCAAGCCGATCGCTTTCCCTGAGGCAAGCTACAATACAGGACTTTCGAGCAATCCTGAATATGATGTGTCAAAGCTGCGCCTTGCCTATGAAAGCATGGTCACGCCAGATTCGGTCTATGACTATGATTTGGCGAGCGGTGAGCTGGAATTGCTCAAGCAGCAGGAAATTCCATCAGGCTATGACGCATCGCTCTACACAACAGAGCGGGTAGAGATCGAAGCGCGCGATGGCACAATGGTTCCGGTTAGCCTGGTGATGCGCAAGGATCGTCCGGCGGGCGGCCCGATGCATCTTTATGCTTATGCATCTTATGGATATGCGATACCCCCCGGCTTCTCGACCACGCGCTTAAGCCTTGTCGACCGTGGTTTTGCTTACGGCATCGTCCATGCCCGCGGCGGCGATGATCTGGGGCGGCGTTGGTATTTGCAAGGCAAGATGTTCGAGCGGACCAATACTTATAATGATTTCGTTGATGCTGGCCGCGCGCTGATTGCCAAAGGCTACAGTGCTGAAGGCAAGATCTCTGCCAGTGGCGGTTCAGCCGGCGGCGAGCTGATGGGCGCGATCGTCAATCAAGACCCAGCGCAATATGGTGCGGTTGTGGCCCATGTGCCCTTTGTCGATGTGCTTAACACGATGCTGGACGAGACCTTGCCGCTGACACCGGGCGAATGGCAGGAATGGGGCAATCCAATCACGAGCAAAGAGAGCTTTGCTTATATTCTCTCCTACTCCCCCTATGACCAAGTGAGCGCTCA
>CALLIO010000080.1 GCA_938009055.1 uncultured Altererythrobacter sp. | reverse complement strand
GGTCAAGAGATTGCTTGGGATTGGTCGGGCCTGCCGCTGGCCAGCTAATGACGCTTGAGGCAACAGATGAGTTGATCATCCGGCGCGCGGGCAACTATGAGCGCCGCCTGCACCGCGATGTTGCCCCTATCTTTAAGGACTTGGCGGGCCAGTTCCTTGCCGACCCAAACGAGTTTAATGGCTGGGGCGTCCTTGGGCCATTCGACAACACCAACAGCCAAGACCTAGGCAATGTCGGCGCGGCAGTTAATAGACTTGTGGGTGGTTATTGCTTTCCGTTCGATGTGAAGCTCACGCGCATTTATGCTTGGCATCAGGACAACAATGCGGACGGAGCTGGTTTGCTTGCGTGGGGCTGGCGTGTCGGATTTCAGGAAAAAACGGCAGGATCGAACACCATCACCGACACTGACCTTTTGCGAGAGGTGACAGGAGCGGGCGCCACTGGTGTCGCACCGCGCGATTACAACAGCACAGCCAATCAGCTCACAGACATTACAGCCACGAGCAATTTTGCACCAGGTAACGGGTTCTTGGCCGACACAGCCATACCTGCCGGAGCGACCGTTTACTTCGGCATTGAAACCCCCACCGCTGAGGCAACCAATCGCTATGTCCGCATCATGTCGGGCTACCTGCAATTCGAACGCGTCTAACCGTCCGTATAAACGCGCGCCGTCAAGCCATAGCGCGCGGTCATGGCATTTATTGACGCAGCCACTCTAAAGGCAACCTATTCAGACTTCGATTGCGTTCCCGACGCAACGGTTGAGCTATGGCTAACACAGGCCGAACGCATTGTCGGCGATGATTGGTGCGGCGATCAGGCGCATGACCTCGCGACATTGGCCGCCCACTATCTCACAATCAACGGATTCGGCGAGACCGGCGCGGCTATGAAAAAGCGCGAGGATAAGGGCGTGAAATCGGTTCGCTCTAAATCGCTGCAAATCACCTACATGGACGCATCAAGCGATGGCGGGGGCGGTGAGGCCTTCTACAGCCAGACTCGCTATGGGCGGCAATTCTGGCCCATCCTTCGCGCATGTCGCGGCGGCCCTTGTGTAACCGATACAGGATGCCTGCCTCATGGTTCATGGTGAAATTATCGATGGGCTTGAGGATATCTTCGATTGCCTATTCATCGACGCCACGCTGCATGTCCCGACGCAAACCGACAATGGCAAGGGCGGCGTAACCGTCACCCATTCCAATGTTGCTGTCCGCGCGCAAAGGGATGAAGTGACCGAGCCAATGCGGCAAGCGCCCGGCTATACCGATTCCGATGTGATGCTGATTATCCAGTCCAACGTGCCCGTCACGTCCGACCATGAGCTAACTTATGGCGGCATTCGATACGCCATCCACACGCCATGTTTAGACGCAACCGGATCCTTCTACGAAGCGCGAGGACAGTGTGCCTAAGCGCGTAAGGGGGCTCGATAAATTCGAGCGCCGCATCACTCGGCTTAGGACGCAGGCTGTGCGTGATATATCGCAGGCATTGTTCCGCGCTGGCCAGAACATCGAGGTCACGGCAGAGTTCCTAATTACGCAAGGCTCGGTTAGTGGGGCGGGGCATGTCCCTAGCGCTCCAGGCCAGCCACCCAACCGCGCCATCGGCGTGCTTGATGGTAATATCGAAACCATCCAAGCGCGCCCCTACACGGTGCTTGTTTCATCTAATGCGCCTTATGCCGCCGCCCTTGAGTTTGGCACGAGCCGCATGGCCGCCCGTCCGTATATGGCTCCCGCTGTTGCCATGAAAAGGGAGGAGGCGGGTGATTTTGTCCGTCAAGTTGTTCGAAGGGCTCAAAATGGCCGTTAAGAAAGTCACTGTAACCAAGCGCGTGATCGCCAAGATGAAGGGCGCGAATGTCCGCTGCGGGCCGATTGAGCCGCGCGACAAGCCTTATTCGCTGAAGGATTGGATTGCCGTTTCCGTGATCGAGCAAGGCTGCGGCGAATTGGTCGCTGAGCCGAAAAAGCCAAAAGACGATGGCTAACGATTTCGCGCTTCAGGCGCGGGAATATCTGGTTGAAGCGTTGCGGGCGGATGCCGCTCTAACCGCACTGCTGCCCGCTGAGCGCATCTATGGCGAGCTTGTGCCCGCTAAGCCGACATGGCCCTTTATTCGCGTTGAGCCGCCAATCTCGGCGCCAGACCGCGCCACCTGCCTTGATGGTTCAACCGAGCAGTTCGCGATCCATTGCTTTACCAAGGGCGGCAGCGCCGATGCGTGCTTTATCATTCGGGGCGCGATCATAAAGGCGCTTGATGGCGTTTGTGAGCGCATCAACGCGGGCGCTAACCGCATCGACATTATTTACAACGGCGCGCAGATGCTGCGCGACACAGCCGAGGCCGAGGCGTGGCACGGCATTGCAAATTTCCAAGTGGATTTTGGGGGCTGAATTGGATAACGTAGCCGAGATGATGACCACCGCCCTTATTAACCGTTTGCTGGATACCGGCGTTTGGGGCGAGGAAGACGTGCTTGCCATGATCGAGGAATTGGAGGGGCGCGAAGAGCAGGAGTCCGTCGATTCCTTGCGGGCGCTTCTGCTTGAGCGCGACGAAAAAGACATGCACGATATCCGCCGCGAAGGCTTGCACATCGTCCGCGACTAGGCGTCGGTAGCAGCAAAACCCCCCACTAAATAGCACCCCTTGCAAGACAACTCTTGCGAGGTTTTTCAATGGCGCTTCCTGATACCGTAAACGGCCAGTATTTCACTGTTATGTGGGGCGATGGCTCTGGTCCACCCGAAGTCTTTACGGCGTTCTGCGGCCTGCGCACACGCAACCTCAACATTCAGGTAAACACCGCCGACGAATTCGACCAAGATTGCGCGGATCCTACCGCCGTTCCTGTTCGCGTCCTGAATATCACAGGCAAGCAGTTCGACATCACCGGCACAGGCACCTGGAATCGCGCGGATGCCGATACAATCCGCTCGCTCATCGGCATCGAAAACACTTACCGCTTTGTGCAGGATGAGCCGGCAACCGACACAATCGATGATGGCTATTGGGAGGGCGAATTCGTCCTCACTCAGGTTGGCATCGAAGCGACTGATGGCTCCAAAGTTTCTGCTAACCTGACATTTGCCTCGACTGGCGATGTTGTTTGGACGGACGCATAAGGGTGAACGCCTTTATCGACCTGTCGTTTGGTGACGGCGAATACACATTCAAACTGCCTGCCCGCCAAATCTTCGCCCTTGAGGAGAAGGCGGGCACTGGCGTTCTGGCGATCTATTATCAGGTTGCGGACGGCACCGCTAAACTCGCGACACTGCTTGAGATTGTCCGCCAAGGGTTGATCGGTGGCGAGCACGGCGTGGTCAATGGTGAGGCCATCAAGGTTAACCACCACCTCGCCAATCATCTTGTCTCCACATACGCTGAGCCACCCGCATCCACCATTCAAGAGCTAACCAAGCTCGTGACGGCAATTCTGGCGGCGTGCATCACTGGTTACGAGCCTACAAATGAGGCTGAAAAAAAAAGTGGCAAGCCCAAAACTCGAAAGCGCAAGGCGGCAAAGGCGAGCGCCTAGATCCGGCTAAGTTCTATTTCAACTGCGCGAGTATGGGCATCCCACCAAGTGAGGCTGGTTCGCTCGATTGGGGCGCATATATCGGCCTCATTTTCCAGCACAATTTGGCGAACGAGACGGAAGAGCAGTCCGTAGAGGCTCCAAGCCTTGAGAAATACCAAGCCGCAGCAGCGCGTGCCCAAGCGCGGTTTGGCGGAAAGGCTGTTCACTAATGCCCACAACAGTTGACAGCGTTGTCGTTGAGCTTGAGGCCCGCGTTGCCGGTTTCGAGGCTGATCTTCGCCGCGCGCAGCGCACAGCAAACACAGCGCTTGGCCGCACCGATAACGCCATCATTCGCACCGAACGCCAGATGCGGCAATCGTCGAACGCGATTCAGGGCACGCTGCGCAATCTGGCGGGCGTGTTTGCCACGGCGTTCACAGGACGCGAGCTGCTCAATCTGATTGATGGGTTTACGCGCCTACAAAATGATATCAGGGTGGCAGGCGTCGAGGGTGAGCAATTCGCCCTAGTCCAAAACGATCTGCGGGCAATCGGCAGTCAATATGGCGTCGAGCTTGGCGCGCTTTCCAATGTGTTTCTTAGGGCATCACTAGCCCAGCAGTCACTCGGCGCATCGACCGAGGATATCATCGAGCTAAACCGCGTCGTGGCAGCCTCGTTGCGGGTCACGGGCACAAGCACAGAGCAAGCGCGCGGGGCATTGCTCCAATTGGGGCAGGCGCTTGGTTCGGGCGTGGTTCGGGCGGAAGAATTCAACTCAATTCTTGAGGGCGCTTTGCCAATTGCTCAAGCAGCAGCGCGCGGCATCGAGGGCTTCGAGGGCAATGTTGCTAAGCTGCGCATTGCGATCACCGAAGGCGAAATCACAAGCCGTCAATTCTTCGAGGGTGTCCTTAAGGGTGGCATCGACACCATTGAGCAGGCTGAAACCGTAACCCTCACCCTTGCGGGCGCGTTCACCACCTTGCGCAACGAGCTCACCCTCTATGTTGGCGAGGCATCACAAACATCGGGCGCAACGGCCACTCTGTCCGCCGCAATTGAGGGGCTGGCGAACAATCTGGACACGATCATCCCCGCGCTGGCTGTTATCGCTACGGCTATGGGCGGGCGTTATGTCGCGGGCGCACTGGCCGCGTCCACTGCAACCCGTGCGCTTACCGCTCACATGGCCATCGCCACAACAAGCATGGCTGGTGCGGGCTTGGCTGCAAGGTCTGCGGGCGCGGCTATGCTCGGCGCGTTTGGCGGGCCGGTTGGCTTGGCGATCACTGGTGTCGCGCTAGGCCTTGCTTTCGTTGCAAGTGAAAGCGCCAAGGCAACAGCCGAGCTTGAGCAGCTCAACCGCCAGACCGAGGAGGCTCGTCAGCGCGCCGATGCGCTTGAGGCTAGGTTGCGCGATGCGGGCGGTGCGACTGATGGACTTGGTGACGCCGCAGAAACCGCCGCGACTAAGGTTGCGGGACTTTCCGGTCAAATGCGTCAAGCCGCTGCGGAGGCTCTAAGCCTCTTCAGGCAACTGCAAGAGCTTGAGGTTGTCCAGCTTCAAGGGCGCATCAATGCGAATAGGGCTAGGCAGGAAACGCTTACACGCCAATTCGAGGCGCCAATTCGCAACCAGACGCGAACGGGCGATGTTCTCGCGAGCCAAGGTGGCAACCGCCGCCTCACATCCTCAATTGATGATCGCATTAGCGGACTGAAAAATGAGGAGCGCGAGCTTCTTCGCCAGCAAAACGCACTTATTCAGGCAAACAACCGCAATCTGGACATTACAGACGATGCGCTTGCAACCACCACCGCCGCTGCGGTTAGCACCGCTTCCGCCGCGACTGGTGGGCGTTCAGGTGGCCGCACTGACAGCACTGGCCGCGCTGCTGGCCGAGGCGGCCCGTCGCGTGCGGAATTGGACGCACGGGCGGCGCAAGAGCAAGCGCGGCTTGATGACGAAATTCTGCGAGCCAAAATCGCGCTGGCCAACAATATTGACGATCGCGCCGACCTAGAGCTTGAATTACTCGATAATGAAGCCGCCGCTCGTCGCGCTGAGATTGAAGGCAATGCGGACCTAACAGAGCGGCAGCGAGCGGCGCAGCTTGCCATCATTGATGAGCTTTTCGGTGTTGCTGAGGAATACAATGCGCAGCAGGGCATCGTTGTCCGCGAAAACCAAGGGTTGCTGCGTCAAGAGGTTCTGCGCAACCGCATCGCCGAAACCCAACGC
>CALLIO010000079.1 GCA_938009055.1 uncultured Altererythrobacter sp. | reverse complement strand
ATATTGTCCGCTTTGTGACGGCAGGGACTCTGACTGAGGAGGCCCTGCTCGAACCGCGCCGTGCAAACTTACTCGCCGCTTTGGCTGACGTGCGCGGCGTGATTGGCATTGCGGCCTGCGATATCTCGACGGGGGCAATGGTGCTGGAGGAATGCGAGCCGGCGATGCTCGCCGCTGTGCTGGCGCGGCTGGGCCCAAGCGAAGTGGTGGTTCCTGACAATTGGGAATGGGCCGACAAAGAGCGCGAAGATATTACGCGGCCCAAGCAGGACTTCTCCAGCGATGCAGGTGCAGACCAGTTAAAGACGCTGCACGGCGTCGCAACGCTCGACGGGTTTGGTGATTTCTCGCGCGCGATGCTGGCAGCGGCAGGCGGCTTGCTGGCCTATCTCGAACATGCCGGACGCGGCGTCTTGCCATTGCTGTTGCCTCCCGCGCTTCATTCGGGAAACCGGATTGTCGCAATGGATGCCGCGACGCGCTCCAGCCTTGAGATTTTGCAGGCGCAATCAGGCCAAAAGGCAGGAACGCGCGAGGGAAGCCTGATCGCCAGCATTGATCGCTGCGTAACCGGCGCGGGCGCAAGGCTGCTGGCCGAGGATTTATCCGCGCCCTTGTTTGACAAAGAGGCCATCGAAGAGCGGCTCGACCTTGTTCATTGGCTGCATCAAAACCCGATATCGCGCGCTGATCTGCGCGAATTGCTGCGCGGCGTGCCCGACCTTGGAAGAGCGCTGGGGCGGATTGTCGCCGGGCGAGGAAGCCCGCGCGATCTGGGGCAAATCCGCGACGCTCTGCGCGACGCGCTGATCTTGAAAGAACAGCTTGCTGCCCTACCCGATCATCCTGCGCTGCTTGCCCAATTGCTGCCTCGTCTGGCCGGACATGGCGCGCTGATCGATCTGATGAGCCGCGCGCTTGTCGCAGCCCCGCCGACAGAGCGTTCGCAAGGCGGTTTCATTGCCGAAGGTTATGACGCAGCGCTCGACGAATTGCGCGCCACTTCGGGCAATGCACGCCGGGCGATTGCTGCAATGGAAGCGCGCTACCGCGACGAGACGGAAATCAACTCGCTTAAGATCAAGCACAATGGCGTGCTTGGCTATTTCATCGAAGTGCCCAGCCGCCACGGTGATGCGCTGATGGCGCCGGACAGCGGCTTTACCCATCGCCAAACGATGAAGGGCGCGGTGCGTTTCAACTCGATTGCGCTGCATGAAGAAGCGAGCCGAATTGCCGAGGCAGGCGGCCATGCGCTCGCCGCTGAAGAGGCGCATTTTGAAGACTTGGTGGCGCAGGTTTGCACCGCCGCACAAACGATAGCTGACACGGCCCATGCGCTTGCGCGGATTGATGTGTGCCTGTCCCAAGCCGAACGCGCAGCAGAGGGCGATTGGTGCCGACCCGCACTCAGCGATGGCAGTGAGCTGACGATCACAGGCGGGCGCCATCCCGTAGTCGAGGCAGCCTTGGATCGCGAGGGCGAACGCTTTGTCGCCAATGATTGCGCGCTCGACCTTGGCGATAGGCTGTGGCTTATCGGAGGCCCGAATATGGGCGGTAAATCGACGTTCCTGCGGCAAAATGCGTTGATCATCCTGATGGCGCAGGCGGGCGGCTTTGTGCCCGCGACCAGCGCCCAGATCGGCCTCGTCGACCGGCTTTTCAGCCGCGTGGGCGCATCGGACAATCTGGCCAAGGGGCGCTCGACATTCATGGTCGAAATGGTCGAAACCGCCGCAATCCTCAGCCAAGCGACCCCCAAAAGCTTTGTGATTTTGGACGAGGTTGGGCGCGGCACATCCACCTATGACGGATTGGCGCTGGCATGGGCGGTGGCCGAGGAAGTCCACTCAGTCATCACTTCCCGCTGCCTGTTTGCCACCCATTATCACGAGATGGCGCGGCTTGCCGACAGCTGCGAAGCGCTTTCGCTGCATCATGTCCGCGCACGCGAATGGAAAGGCGAGCTGGTCTTGCTCCACGAGTTGGCCGAAGGGCCCGCTGATCGCTCCTATGGCTTGGCCGTAGCCAAACTCGCCGGCGTGCCTGATCCAGTGGTCAAACGCGCCAAACAAGTGCTCACCAAGCTGGAGCAAGCGCGAGCTGAAACTGGCGGAATTGGCGCAGGATTGGGCGAATTGCCGCTGTTCGCCTCTGTAGAGGAAGAAGAGGAGGTCGATCCGGCAAAACAGCTCGCCGACCGCTTGGCCGCACTTGATCTCGACGCGCTCAGCCCGCGCGATGCGCTCGAATTGCTCTATGATTTGTCAAAAGAGGCCAAGCTTACATATCGTTAAGCCTATTGGGGTAATGTGCCCAAATGTCTTCTTCGACCAAAATGACGCTGAGAGGCTCAGTCTTTTTTGGCGCGATCACCATCGCGGTGGCGGTCTTTTTCGTCGGCGCCGAAGGGGAAGATAGCGCCTTGAGCGAGACTTTCTATGTCGGTGCTGACAGCGACGATGGCGCTGCTCAGGCTATTCCGGAAGCGCCTGAACAGTCGGCCAATAAGGAAATGGTCGAAAGCGACACGATCGAGGATGAAGAGCTCGATTGGGGCGAAGATTCGCTTACCGATGACACGCAAGGGTTCGATCCGACACCGATTGATGATCAAGGCTTCGCCGATTCTGGGGATGAAGCCATTGAAAGCTACGACACTGATGCTGTCGTCGATGTCTACACCGAAGTCGATTCAAGCAGTGAGCCGCAAGCTGGCAACAGAGTGTCCGGCCTTTAACTTCACCGCGCAAATCACCTAAGCATCTAGCGCGTTGGGACCGGAGCATCACCCGAATAATCGTAAAAGCCGCGACCCGTCTTGCGGCCCATCCAACCAGCTTCGACATATTTGACCAGCAAGGGCGCTGGGCGATATTTGGTGTCGCGCGTGGTTTTGTAGAGCACGCGGATAATATCAAGGCAGGTATCCAACCCGACAAAATCAGCGAGTTGCAGTGGTCCCATCGGATGGTTGAGGCCCAGCTGGCAGCCCTTGTCGATGTCTTCAATACCAGCTGTTGACTGGCCAAGGACAAAGATTGCTTCGTTGATCATCGGCAAAAGGATGCGGTTGACGACGAAGCCTGGCTCGTCCTGGCTCAGCACGACTTGCTTGCCCAATGCTTCTGCAAAAGCGCTGGTGCGATCGGTTGTTTCCTGCGCGGTCGCGAGGCCAGGGATGACTTCGATCAGGCCCATAACCGGCACGGGATTGAAGAAGTGGAGCCCGATAAAGCGCTCCGCATCGGGCGAATAGTTCGCCATCCGCGTGATCGGGATCGAGCTGGTGTTGGACGCCATGATCGCATCATCAGCCAGCACCTTGCCCGCGCTTTCGAAGATACCCTGCTTGATCTCCTCCCGCTCGGTCGCGGCCTCAATGATGAGATTAGCCTTTTCCATTGGCGCATATTCGCCCACCGGCGTGATCCGTCCAAGCAAGGCGACAGCCTCGTCAGCTTCCATTTTGCTGCGGCCAACCAGCTTGCCCAGCGCCGCGTCTATCGCAGCCTTGCCTGCCTCTGCTCGCGAAAGATCAATATCGGCCAGCATGACTTTCATGCCGTGCTGCGCAACGGTTTGCGCAATTCCGGTGCCCATTTGGCCCGAACCGATGATGGCAACTGTCTGCATAGATTATTCCTTCGCACTTGCAGCAAAGCGCGCCTGTTAGCGCGATGTTGGGTGGCTGGCTAGGGTGACGCAAGGGAAGGCCGCCTAGCGAGAGAACTGGGCGATTGAACCTAGCGGTTTTGGCCGGGCACCCAGTTCACGTCGCTCGCCCCATTGTCATTGCACACACGAGCAAGGACGAAGAGATAGTCCGACAAGCGATTGATATAGGCGAGCGCTTGGGGGTTAACGCTTTCTTCTTGCGCCAAAGCGGTCACCGCGCGTTCGGCCGCTCTGGTGCTTGCGCGCGCCACATGGGTTCGCGCGGCGGCTTCGCTGCCGCCGGGAAGGACAAAACTGGTCAGCGGCTCAAGATTTTCATTGAGCGCGTCAATCGCTTCCTCCAGCCATTGAACTTGGGGCTGAACCACGCGCAGCACCATTTCCGACGGAGCAAAATCGCCATTGTCTGCCGGTGTCGCCAAATCCGCGCCCAGATCGAACAGATCGTTTTGAATGCGGAACAATGCGTCTGCGTGATCGCTGGCGGCAACAGCTGCCAATCCGATGGCCGAGTTTGCCTCGTCAACCGTGCCGATCGCTGCGATTCTGAGCGAATGCTTGGCCGTGCGCGACCCGTCAACCAGGCCAGTTGAACCATCATCACCGGTTTTGGTGTAGATCTTGTTGAGCTTGACCATTGCGCGGCTTTACAGCGACTTAGCTGTCGCCACCCGCCATTGCGAGCATGATCACGACAACCACAATGGCCAGCGCCTGATATTTGATCCGCGCGAACATGGCCTTGTTTTGCATCAGCTGCATTTCGGTGACGGTTTCTCCCGTATTGTTCTCCAGATCGACCTTGGTGGTCTTGAGAAAGGCGATAATCCCGCGAACAAGCGAGACAACGACCATCACCATAAGGATGGCTGCGACAATGATGAGGAAGGTTTGCATTGGCTATAACTAGGCGTTTTGCAGCGAAATTCCAGACGGAAAACTTTGCAACCGCAATTGCTCGGCGAGCAAGTGTCCATCCTCGCCTGCTTCCCGCAAGTCCGCAATCGCGGGGGAACCTCGGGTTTTGGCAAGCTTTTTCCCGCTGTCATCAAGCAATAAAGGATGATGGTGCCAGCGCGGCATGGGCAAGTCGAGCAAGGCTTGGAGCAGGCGGTGGATGTGGGTCGCTGCAAACAGATCGCGGCCCCGCGTAACCAAGCTCACGCCATCGGCGGCATCGTCCAGCGTCGCGGCGAGATGATAGCTGGCCGGTTCATCCTTGCGCCAGATCACCACATCGCCCAATTCCCACGGATCGCAGAATTGCGCGCCCTCTATCGCATCATGCCATTTGAGCTGACCGGTGATTTTCGATGCCAAATCAACGTCTAGGCGCCATTGCGCTTTGCCATCGGGCGAGATGTCCTTGCCCTTGCATTTGCCGGGATAAATCGCGCCCATCGGCCCTATTTCAGCTCCCGCGCTCAGAATATCGGCGCGGGTGCATTCACATTGATACAGCACGCCAAAATCGCGCAATTTCGAGAAAGCAGCTTCATAGCTTCCAAGCCGCGTCGATTGGGCGGGAACTTCATCCCACTCAAGGCCGAGCCATTTAAGATCACGGCGAAACTCGTCAGCCAAATGGGGCCTTGAGCGTGCGCCATCGATATCTTCGATCCTGAGCAGAAACCGCCCGCCAGTCTCCTTCGCAAGATCATGGGAAATGATCGCAGAATATGCATGGCCAAGATGCAAGGGGCCGTTTGGTGAAGGGGCAAAGCGAGTGATCGTCATCGTCTTGGCGCGATCTATAGATGAGCTGCGCCCACACCGCCATATCACACGGGCAATTCTGCATGCATTTGGAGGCAGTCTCGCGCCATCTCGATCTATCTAGGGTGCATCTTCAGAGCCGAATTTGACGAAAAAAGGCGCGATTTCGGCAGGCAGCAAACGCAATGATTGTGGATATGGCAATTGTAACAGGTTTGACTCTTGGGCCTGCCACGGCATGCTTGTGTCAAATATCGGAAAGTGGAGCGCCTATACGTGTTCAAAGCCGAATTGATGGAACGCGCGGCGAAATTCCGCAGCGCTCAAGAGGACCAGTCAAGCCATCCTTCGGCTTGCCCTGCGCTTGTTCTCAACGCCGATTACACGCCGCTTTCCTATTATCCGCTCAGCCTGTGGCCGTGGCAAACTGCGATCAAGGCGGTGTTCCTCGATAGGGTCGATATCGTCGAGAGCTATGACCGCGAGGTCCACTCCCCATCGCTCGACATGAAGATCCCCAGCGTAATCGCCTTGCGCCAATATGTGAAGCAAAGCGAATTTCCCGCTTTCACGCGCTTCAACGTCTTTTTGCGCGATCGCTTCCATTGCCAATATTGCGGGGATGCGAGCGGCAATCTGACTTTCGATCATGTGATCCCGCGCCGGCTTGGCGGGAAAACCACATGGGAGAATATCATCACGGCCTGCGCGCCGTGCAATATGAAAAAGGGTGGGCGCACTCCGAAACAAGCGCATATGCGGGTTGCGATGGAGCCGATCCGTCCGACCAGCTGGCAATTGCAGCAGCAGGGCAAGATGTTCCCGCCCAACTATCTGCACGAGACGTGGCGCGACTGGCTTTACTGGGATATTGAGCTGGAAGAATAGGCGGCCAAAGCAAAGCTCGCGCCCAGCATCTAGCCCTCGATCACTTTCGTTGCGGGGTGATGTTTGTCGAGATGCTTGCGGATAATCCGCAAATTGCGCGTGTTTGAACGGAACATAAAGTCCGCTGCATCGCCCACAACCGGAACAATGCCCAGCAGCGCATCAAAACCGACATTGCCCGCCATCCGCGTCAAATGCCATTTCGACATGCCCAGATTGCGCGCTTCCCAGACCATATAGGCGCCGAGCGCGGTGGTGATAATATCGCCCAGCACCGGCACCAGACCAATCAAGCCATCAAGCCCGATCGGCACATTGACACCGGGAATACGAAAGGAGCGCTCCAAGATTAGCTCAAGCGCTTCGACCCGCTGGCGGATCGAATGCGGATCAGTGCCAGTAGGCAATTCAAAACCCATCACTTGTGGGCCGTTCGCAGTGGTTTGGGCACGCGGATCGGTCTGAGACATAAGAATACCCTCCATGGCTAATATGTGGGTACTCACAAGCCCGATTTCAAGGGTTTAGGGCGTTAATGCAAGGCTCAAATCGGCGAACCTGACAGCGGGAACAGAGGATGCACGCCCCAGCCATTCTCCTGAAATGCCTCCACATCGCTGCGCACCAGCGACCAGCGGATCGGAGCGCCAAAGCTGATAAAAATCGCCTCTTCCTGCAATGCCAAACCCGCCCGCGCGAGCAATTCCGCCTTAAGGTCAGGGTCGGTCTCAGCAATTGAATCCTCAACGAAATCATCGGCCAAAGGGGAGCATGGCCCGCTGCGAATTTCGCAATGGAATTGATTGAGATACCAACGCGGTGCGTTGAACCGCGCCACCCGGTCGTGCAGCTCCAGATCAGCGCCCTGCCCGGTTGCAACGCGGCGCGCCTCAAGCCCGATAATGGCAAAATCGCTTTCAAGCTGCCGGAACAATATCTCGCTGCCCGGTCCGGGAGGCAGGCCAATCGCGACCTTGGCGCTCTCGCCGCTCGCCGCAGCATAATCCGCGATGCGCTGCCGCGCGATCTGGCGGCGCTCCTCAATCGGCAATTGCGTCCAACGCGGTGCTTCTGGCCCAACAGCCACCCATAAATTGCGCGGGACAATCGAGGAATAGGCCTGCCAGCCGCCAATATTGAAGGGCTGAATCAAAGCCTCGCGGTCGACCGCCATCGCCATCGCCTCGCGCAATTTGGCTTCGGCGAACAGGCCATCATCGCTGCGCACGACCAGTCCGAACAAGCCCTGGGGGGCATCGAGCCGGATATTGGCGCGCGACAAGGGACCAAGATCGGCCAAGGGGAAAGTGGATATGCGCCCGCCGAGCACAAGGTCAGCCTCTCCATCGGCAAAGGCATCCACCGCCCCTTGCGCTGGCAAGGCGCGCACGATCACTGGCCGCACCATATCCTGCCAATTGCGCCGTGCTGGAAGGCCCCTCAGTTCCGGCGGGATTGCAGACAAAGCAAGGCCATCATTTTCCTCGCCCGTGGCGACCAGCATCGGGCCAGCGCCGGCTGCATCCTTTTGAAAGCCAAGCTCGGGCTGGGCCAAGAGCCGCAGAAAATCGGGCATGGGGCTGGCAAGGCGTATTTCGATCACGCGCCCGGTCATCTCGCGCACTTCTGTCACCTTCGCCAGATCATAGCCAAGCGATGTGCCCTCCAACGCGGCCAGCCGTTCGACCAAAAGCGCGCGAATATCGCCGCCGGTGATCGGCTCGCCCGAAGGCCAATCGGCATTG
Organism: uncultured Altererythrobacter sp.; assembly: GCA_938009055.1. GTDB lineage: Bacteria > Pseudomonadota > Alphaproteobacteria > Sphingomonadales > Sphingomonadaceae > Erythrobacter. The sequence goes on along the minus strand of CALLIO010000079.1, from coordinate 9,584 downwards.
CGCAGGCGGAAAATATAGCTGAGGCCATCATCGGTCACGATCCAGCGTTCGGCCACGGCGGGAATAATCTCGCCGGTCGGGCTAAAGGCGACGAGCCCTTCGGCTGTGGCCCCGCGCACATGCTGGGCGGCAACCGACAAACGCGTGCCGGTCGTCTGCAATCCTTGGGGATCACCGATCAGCACAACGCCCACAGGCTCGTTCGCTGGCGAACCGCATGCAGCCAGAAGAGCCAAGAGAGGGGCCAATAGGAAGGGCGTCCAGAATCGCATTGCAAGCGGGTTAGCAGCTTGCCCGCGTCCGGTCAGCGCTCAATCCACGGATTTGAAGGAAAGGCTTGTCTGACGGCGGCCTGATGCGCCCAAATGGTCAAGCGCTTTGCGCGCTGTCGGCATCAATAATGTCGTCAAAGGCGACGCCAAAACGCTCGTCCTGCACCCATGCAACGGTGCCGCGCACTGCGCCCACTTCGCGTAGATCAATCGTAAGGCGTGTGCCGCGAACAACGCGGGGGCCACCCTCGCCCATCATTCCCATCGAGGAGAGATTGCGAACTTTGACATTGTAGCGGGCTGCATCATTCTCGACCCACAGGCTGGCAAGCAGCAGCAGATCGTCGCGCGTAACACTGCGTGTTTCCACTTCTGTCATATCTGCCTCCCGCTTATCGCGTGCTCAAAGAACGTGATGACTGCGCGTATCGCAGCTTCACCGATGCAGAGTTATTCGCGAATAGCTAACGAAAGTTTAACGCTACGCCCTTGTGACACGCGATTTAACGCTCAATCGTCGCGCGAGATTTTTTCGCGGCGTTCGTGCGCTTCTTGCGCTTCGACCGTCATGGTGGCCACCGGACGGGCGATCAGACGCTTCAGGCCGATCGGGTCGCCGGTGATCTCGCAATAGCCATATTCGCCCTCTTCAATCCGCCGCAAAGAGGAATCGATCTTGGAGATCAGCTTGCGCTGGCGATCACGCGTGCGCAATTCGATGCCCCAATCGGTTTCGCTCGAGGCGCGATCGTTGAGGTCCGGCTCGCGGATTGGGCCATCTTGCAAGGATTGCAGGGTCTGACCAGCCGCATCGTGGATCGAGCGCTTCCATTCGAGCAGCAAAACCTTGAAGTAGGTTTGCTGCTGCTCATTCATATATTCTTCGTCATCGCTCGGCACATAATCAGTGGGGAGCGCGCTTTTTGCTTTTTCGAGTATGTCGATATCGTCAGGCGATGTGGCCATACATTCCTCTTGCTCCAGACATCGCCCGATCATCGACCGCGCCATGCTTCAGCGCGCCTATAAGCAGCGGCTGTGCGGGGCACAAGTCAGTTTTCAATCCATTCGCATTGAACCACCGGAAATCTCAAAAATGGCACTTATGGTTAAAAAAAATGCCGGTCGCGTTAACCATTTGTTGAGCAATATCTGGCGAATTCATTCTCAGCAGGTCCGACAGGGGGTTTGGATCGTGTGAAAGTGGAAAAGAGCTTGAACGATGGAACTTAAAAGTATCGATAAGAGAGGGGCTTCGGAAGTCACCGATAACAGCAGTGATCTGATGATTGCACGTTTTCTGGCAGCTGCAGCTCAAGGCGACATCAATGCTCTGTTCGAACTGGGCGTTGCCTATTCAACAGGTAGCCACAATGTCCCGTGCGACCTTGTCGAAGCGCACAAATGGTTCAACCTCGCCGCATCAAAAGGTCACGAGGAAGCCGGCTGGTGCCGCGCTGATATCTCTGATGAGATGACCGCCCGCGAGATTGCTGAAGCCCAGCGCCAAGCACGCGAATGGTTGGCAGCAGGTCGCCGGAAAAGCGCCTAATCCTTCTTGAAGCCTAGTCCTTTTTGAAAGGCGTGCGCTGATCGAGGAAAATTTGATCGGCTGACACGCTTTCATCTTCGCGCTCGAGGAAATCCTCGATTGCGGCGCGAAAACTGGGATTGGCAATCCAATGAGCCGAGTATGTCTTTACCGGCTCATACCCACGGGCCAGCTTGTGCCCGCCTTGCGCACCCGCCTCTACCCGCTTGAGGCCGCGCTCGATCGCAATGTCGATCGCTTGATAATAGCATAGCTCGAAATGGAGGAATTTCTTCTCCTGGCTGCACCCCCAATAGCGGCCATAGAGCGCCTCGTTCCCGACAAAATTGAGCGCGCCCGCAAATGCCTCGCCATCGTGCGAGGCCAAGATCAACACCAATTTCTCGCCCATCCGTTCGGAAAACAGCGTAAACGCCTCGCGCGTTAGATAGGGCGTGCCCCATTTTCGCGCGCCAGTGTCCTGATAGAACAGCCAGAATATGTCCCAATGCGCCTCGGTAATGTCATCGCCTGAAAGCTGGACAATCTCTATGCCCGCTTGCGCGGCGCGGCGCTCTTTGCGCAAATCCTTGCGCTTGCGCGATGTCAATTGCCCGAGAAAGTCATCGAAAGTGGCATAATCGCGGTTCTCCCAATGAAACTGGATATCGCTGCGGATCAGCCATCCGGCCTCTTCGAACAATGGCAATTGGGATGGGTCGACGAAGGTCGCATGGGCCGAGGATAGCCCGTTTTGCTCGCACACCAGCTCGGCCCCTTTGAGCAGATAAGGCGCAAGCGCCTCCTCGCTCAATAGCAGGCGCGGGCCAGTTGCCGGCGTGAACGGCGCGCAGATTTGCAGCTTGGGATAATAATTGCCGCCGGCTCTGTGCAGCGCATCGGCCCAGGCGTGGTCGAACACATATTCGCCTTGGCTGTGCCCCTTGGCATAGCTCGGCATGGCAGCAACCAGATTGCCATCATCATCGCTGATGGTGATCGGCGAAGGCTCCCATCCGGTGCCCGACCCAACGCTGCCGGAATCCTCTAGCGCGCTGAGGAATTCATGGCTGACAAATGGATTGTCTGCGCCGCCAAGCGCATTCCATTCCTCGCTTGAAAAACTGGTGACCCCGGGGGCCAGCCGCACCGCCATTCCATTATCGGTCGGCGGCTCCTCACTCATTCAGCGGCAATCGCGATGATGGCGTCCACCTCAACAGCAGCGCCCAAAGGCAGGCTTGGCACGCCGACAGCGGCGCGGGCATGACGGCCAGCATCGCCGAAAATCTCCTGCATCAAATCAGACGCGCCATTGGCAATCTTGGGCTGGTCGGTGAAGTCGGGAGTGGAATTGACGAAGGCACCCAGTTTCACAATCTGCTTGACCTGATCGAGCTCGATCCCTGCCCCTTTGATCTGGGCCAAAATCATCAAGCCGCAAGCGCGCGCGGCCGCCATGCCGTCTTCCAGACTAACATCTTCGCCCAGCCGCCCCGTGACCAACTCGCCATCAACAAAGGGCAATTGGCCAGAGACATGCGCAAAGCCGCCTTCGAGAACCACAGGAACATAGCTTGCCACAGGTGCTGCGGGTTTGGGCAAAGCAATGCCAAGCTCGGTCAAACGCGCTTCGATCGTCATACCGCTTCCTTTTCCAATTCGCCGAGCAACCAAGGCAAGGCTTCGGCCCAATTGTCTATCCGCGCATCGGCATGGCCAGCCTTGTGCGCGCAATCAATATGCGAGGAGATCATTGGCTCGCCGCACAAATGCAATTGGCCAAGCCCCGGAACCGTTTCCTTGGCCGATTGGTGATGCTGCGCCAGATCGTCGATGAAGATCGCCTTGCTTGGCTGCAATTCATCCATAATCGCTTGGAGCGCGGGGCCTTTGGGCCCTTGATTGGTGAAGACCCGCGCATGGATGCCGACATCGGCAAGCTGCTGCGCGCGGGCATCGCGGTGCGCGTCAATCAAATTGGTCAAGATCACTACGTCGGCAATTTCAGCCAGCCGGTTGACCCCTTCAACAGCGCCAGCGATCGGCTTCTGTCGGTGCATTTCAGTGTCAAAAAAGCCCCGTAGGAAGCGCCAAATATCCTCCTGCTCAAGCACCTCGCCGCTATCCGCCCAGCGCATCGCAGTGCCAAAATTGTTGCCTTTGAGGTGGAAGCTGACGCCTTCGCCTTCCTCCAGCCATTCCTTGAACGGCGCGACCATATGCAGCAGCACTTCATCGCAATCGGATATGATGAGTGGCTTGGTCATAGGGTTTGGCTCATGCTTTCAATTCCTTCAAAGCCGCGATCAATTCTTCCGGCGTTACCGCCAGCGCTTCTGAAGCGCGCATAAGATCGGGTTCGTGATTGCTTAAAAATTCCAGCACCGCGACTTGCGTTGCGACTTCACCCACTGCCGCGCGCAAGCTGTCCGGGTCAAGGCCCGTCAGCGACAAAAAGCGGTCGGCGCGGTCGGCGTCCTGCAAAAGCCAACCCAGTGCAGCCAAGCTTAGGACGGCTGCCTCTGGACGGGGTTCGCCGCTTGGGCCTATGGCTGACATCGAAAATTCGCCTTTCGAAACGCAATTGGAGTGATACGCGCAGTGGCAAAGAGGATCATGGTTGTCGAGGACAACGATCTCAATCGGAAATTGTTTTGCGATGTTCTGGGCGCGAATGGATTTGAAACCCTTGGTATCGCTGATGGCAATCTGGCGCTGGATGGGGCGCGGCAATTTGCCCCTGATCTGATCATTATGGACATCCAATTGCCGGGCGTCTCTGGCTTTGACTTAATTACGCAGGCGAAGGCGGATGTAGAGCTGGCTGCCATCCCTATTCTTGCGGTCACAGCCTATGCCGGCAAAGGGGATGAAGAGAAAATCCGCGATGCTGGCGCGGCGGGATACCTCTCCAAACCCGTTTCGATCATGCCTTTTATGAATGCGGTAAAAGCGCTGCTGCCTGACTAGTCCGCCCTTTTTTAAAGCGCGATTAGTCCGAAAGTCTCAGCCAGATAAATTATCATCGTTGCAAACAGGCCGACCACGAAAATCTGATACGCAATCCCAAGAAAACGATATTTGCGTCGCTGTAGCACTTTGCCGTTTTGATAAATGTCATGCAGCATCGTGCGAAAGACGGTCTCGTCGGCTTGCAATTCTGACAGTATCTCTTCCGTCCACTCAGCCTCGTTCAAATGGCTGAAATGGCCGAAAAACAGCCGGTTCGGCGGTCCTTTTGGGGCAGCCGATTGCCCGATCGACGGTATCACGGCGATTACCGCGCATAGCGAGCTGACAAAGGCCGTGAAGGCCAGCACCAATATCGCCAGACTTGCCTCGCCCACCAAAGCACGGCTGACGGTCAGTGAGAACACCAGAAATGTCGCGCCCATCAGGATCGAGGCTTTTTGATCCGCCATTTGCGACAGGGTCAGCGTGTTCAACTGCGCCGTGCGCACCAGATGGATCGCATGGGCGGAATAGGTTGGTTTCGTTTGCTTTTGGGCTGGCTTTTGGGCTGGCGTCTTGACCGGCTTTTTCGCCGCGGCAGTGTCTTGCTCACTCATGCTGTGTTCAGCCCCTTTTTCCCACCTGTCGAGCTGGGCGCAGCTTGCCACCCCCTCGCAAGCTTGACAAGCAGGGGCGCAAACTCGCTTGGCAACGGCTTTTTCGCCTTGGCCGCTTTGCGCGGGGCAAATAGCGTTGTAAGGCGTGGCCTGAAACCAGTTATGAAAGTGAAAACCAGTCATGGATCGTTCCGCGATTGACCAATCTATCCGCGCTTTGATCGAGCCGTTCAACAAGAAGGGCGTCGAGATTGTCGATGCAACCACCTTTGCCAATGACCTTGAATTTGACAGTCTGACGGTGATGGATTTCGTCGCTGCGATCGAGGATGAATTTGACATCATAATCAGCATGAACCAGCAGGCCGAGATTGAGAATTACGGCCAATTGGTCGATGCAGTCCTCAAGATGCAGGGCGAATAATTGCGTTAGCCCTAAACGGCGAATGTGGGAGCCACTATGAACGAGACTACGCCAGTAAAAGCCGCAGATGACGCGACGGGCGATCTCTTTTCGAAATTTGACGAGCTGATCCAGACCCGCGAGACTTTGCTCTCTTCGGGGATCGAGGATCCGTATAATCTGGTGATGGAGAAGGTCCTGTCGCCCACCCGTGCGATCTGCAACGGGCGTGATACGATCCTGCTCGGCACATACAATTATATGGGCATGACGTTTGATGATGACGTCGTCTCGGCCGGCAAGCAGGCTCTCGACGAATTCGGGTCAGGCACCACCGGCAGCCGCGTTCTGAATGGGACATATCAGGGCCATAAAGAGTGCGAGGACGCGCTCAAAGAATTCTATGATATGGACCATGCGATGGTCTTTTCGACCGGTTATCAAGCCAATCTCGGGATCATTTCGACGATTGCGGGCAAGGGCGATTATGTCGTTCTCGACATCGATAGCCATGCTTCGATCTGGGATGGCTGCGCGATGGGCAATGCCGAAATTGTGCCGTTCAAACACAATGATATCGAGGCGATGGAAAAGCGCCTCAAACGCATTCCCGAAGGTGCGAAAGTGCTGGTGGTACTCGAAGGCGTTTATTCCATGCTGGGCGATGTCGCCCCGCTCAAAGAGATGGTTCGCATCGCCAAATCGCACGGCGCAATGGTGCTGGTGGATGAAGCGCATTCCATGGGCTTTATCGGCGAGAACGGGCGCGGCGTATGCGAAGAGCAGGGCATAATTGATGATTGCGACTTCATCATCGGTACCTTCTCCAAAAGCGTTGGAACAGTCGGCGGGTTCTGTGTTTCCAACCACCCGAAATTCGACATTATGCGGCTTGTGTGCCGCCCCTATGTCTTCACAGCATCCCTTCCGCCAAGCGTGGTCGCGACCGCTGCGACATCTATCCGCAAATTGCAGCATGGCTCGAACAAGCGCGCGCATCTGTGGGAGAACTCGAAGCGTCTCCATGGTGGGCTGATTGATCTCGGCTTTGAGCTGGGGACTAGCGAGCCGCAAAGCGCGATCGTGGCGGTCATCATGCCCGATCTGACGCAAGGGGCGATGATGTGGGAAGCGCTTTTGAAAGAAGGCCTCTACGTCAATCTGGCGCGCCCGCCAGCAACCCCTGCGAATATGACACTGCTGCGCTGTTCGCTATGCGCAGAGCATTCATCCGAAGAGGTCGAGACTGTGCTCGGCATGTTCGAGCGCGCCGGAAAAACGGTTGGGATTATTTAAGAGGTTTGGCCAGCGCCCAATGCACGCGCAGCGGCCAAAGCCAAAAGCGCTCCGACCAATTGCATCACGATAAACATCGGCACATCGCTTGGCGCGATTCCGGCGAATGTATCCGATAGCGAACGCACCACAGTAATCGCTGGATTGGCGAAGCTGGTGCTTGATGTGAACCAATAAGCGCTGGTGATATACAGACCCACTGCTGCGGGAATGGCGCTTGGGCGATGCTTTACCAAAAGCAAGATAGTAAGCACCAATCCAAAGGTTGCGACCAGCTCGCCAGTCCATTGCCCGATGCCAGCGCGCGGCTTGGTCGAGAATTGCAGGATCGGCAGGTCGAACATCAGATGCACTGCGAAAGCCCCTATCGCTCCGCCGATCACTTGCGCGACGACATAGGCAGCTGAGAGTGCAGCGGATAACTCGCGCCGAATTGCAAAGACCATCGTGACCGCCGGATTGAAATGCGCGCCCGAAATCGGCCCGAGCATTGCGATCAGCACATAAAGGATAGCGCCGGTTGCGACAGTGTTGGCGAGCAGTGCGATGGCGACATTTCCACCCGCCAGATTTTCAGCCATTACCCCTGAACCCAGCACGCCTGCAAAGAGGAAGAAGCTGCCAATCGCTTCTGCGCTCAACCTTTGCGGAGGGGAGTGCTCGACGCTCTCGCTCATTGAATCAGCCCCGCACCTCAGCCACATTATCGCAAGGGCCCACCTCGCCCGTCTCTTCATCGCCGCCAGCAAGCTGGGTAAAGGCGATAAATCCGCCAACAACCAGCACGACAAAGATGCTGGTTACGGTGCCAAGATATTTGTCGATCATCGCCTTGATCGGCGCGCCGAACAGTTGGAACAATATGCCCACCGCCATAAAGATCAGCGCGCGTCCGGCGATCGCTGCCAAGATGAAGGTCATCAGGTTCATCTCGATGAAACCGGCCGTAATCGTCATCAACTTGAAGGGAACAGGGGTGCCGGCTGCGAAGAATACCGCCAGCGCGCCTTGCTCGCGTATATAGCATGCAGCGACAGGGAAGCTTTCTGTCAGGCCAAGCATGCCAATGACCCATGCGCCGACCGCTTCGTAGAGAAAATAGCCAATCGCATAACCAAACACGCCGCCCAGCACCGAGGACACGGTTGCAACCAAGGCAAAGCGGATCGCCTTTTTCGGTTCAGCCAGACACATCAGCCCCAGCAGCGGATGCGGCGGGATCGGGAAAAAGCTCGATTCGATGAAGCAGAAGAACGCCAACCACCACACGGCTTGCGGATGGGCGGCTTTCTCCATCGTCCAGTCGTAAAGACCCCGCAGCAATTTCATCATGAGATCAATTGTCCCTAAACCGTGCCATCGCGCCCTTGGCGCGCCCTTAGTCAGCAAGCGCTTAGCCGGGCACCTTGGCAGGCGCAACCGAGAATAAATAACCTATTTGGCACTTTTCTATTGACATTGTCACGCTCTTTGGTTAGACCAATGAAACATCGCGATAGTGTGATTCGCTCCAATACAAAATCCCTTGGGTGGGTCTGGTTTTCACAGTGAGTGAACACCCCCTTCGCATGGATTTTCTCAACACAATTTATTGGAAAATGAGGATGACGCACCACGCTAGTGCCCAAAAGACGGGCGCCAACAAAGGGCGCCGCATTAACACGCGGTGGCGCGAACATTTCCTCGCGGAACTGGCTCAAACCAGCAATGTTACCAGGTCAGCCGAGGAAGCTGGAATAACGCCAAGCCACGCCTACAAAACACGGACCAACGAACCCGACTTCGCCCAGCGTTGGACCGAAGCCTTGTGGGAAGGTTACGCGCATCTTGAAATGGAAGTCTTGCAGCGCCTTCGCGAAGGCGATCAGAAGACGCCCGATGGCGAGAAATACGACTTTGCCAATGCAATCCGGCTGCTTGCCGCCCACCGCGAAACCGCCGCGCGTGCCCAGGCCCAACAGCGCAATGTCAGCGCCGCTGAAGTGCGCGCATCGATTGACCGCAAAGTAGAAGAGATTCGCCTCCGCGTTATGGCGGAAAAGGCGAAAGAAAACAGTGGCAGCTGAACGGCTCGACTGGCTCACCGAGGCCGCGCCCAAAGTCCGTCAGCAATTGGCTGAATCGATGACCCAGAAAGAGCGCGCTGCCTTTGAATTTCAGTGGCCGTTTTGGGCGCGCGATGCACAATTGCCGCCCGATGGCGACTGGCGCACCTGGCTGGTCATGGCTGGCCGGGGCTTTGGCAAGACGCGGGCTGGCGCTGAATGGGTTCGCTCGATTGCCGAGCATAATGGCGATGCGCGCATCGCGCTCGTATCCGCCTCCTTGGGCGAGGCGCGCGCTGTGATGGTCGAGGGTGAAAGCGGTATTCTGGCCGTTTGCCCGCCCGAATTGCAGCCGGTGTTCGAAACAACGCGTCGGCGGCTCGAATGGCCCAATGGCGCGCAGGCAACGATGTATTCGGCGGCAGAGGCCGAAAGTCTTCGCGGTCCGCAGCATAGCCATGCCTG
>CALLIO010000078.1 GCA_938009055.1 uncultured Altererythrobacter sp. | reverse complement strand
GCTTGGGCAGCGATGCCTTCCTCTCGTCCTGTGAAACCAAGTTTCTCTGTGGTGGTGGCCTTAATGCTGATCTGGTCGAGAGCGGCACTAGTGATGTTTGCGACCGATTGCCGCATGGCGTCGCGATGGGGGCCGATCTTGGGCGCTTCGCAAATAATGGTGAGATCGAGGTTGCCGAGCGAATAGCCAGCCACGCCAGCCAGCTTGATCGCATGCGCTAAGAACCGGTCCGATGATGCGCCAGCCCATTGCGGGTCGGACGGCGGAAAGTGCATTCCGATATCGCCATCGCCAATCGCGCCGAGCACAGCATCTGTGATCGCATGCAGCGCGACATCGGCGTCGCTATGGCCCGACAGCCCCTTGTGATGGTCGATTTTCACTCCGCATAGCCATAGCTCCTCGCCGCTTTCGAGCGCGTGAACATCATATCCCTGGCCAATGCGCATGGTTGCTGATCCTGTGGTTGTGAAATCTTGGGCAAAGGTGATTTTCTTCAGGCGCTCGTCGCCTTCGATCAATGCGACCGTTCCGCCATTTGCGTGTAAAACCTGCGCGTCATCGCCGGCATTCGGCTCGCCACTCCAAGCACGGTGTGCCGCAAGGATGTCAGCGAAGCGGAAGGCTTGCGGGGTCTGCACTCGGCGCAGAGCCTCACGCTCGGCCTTGCCGCTCATTACTCCATCTGCGTCCACTGCCAAGCTATCAACAACGGGCAGGGTAGGGATTGCGCCAGCGTGCTCGCCGAGAGCCGCGATCAGGCGGCTTGTCACGCTTTCCGGCAAGTCAGGCCGCGCTGCATCATGGATCAGAACATGCTTGGGCGGATTGTGCGTTAGCGCTTCCAAACCGTTGGCAACCGATTGCTGGCGCGTCTCGCCGCCGGTCGCACAGGTGATGTGATCTAGGCCAGCAAGCGCATCCATCGCCAATCCCTCGCATCCTTGCGGGATCATGACCATGATCTGCTGCGCACCTTGATTGAGCATTGCCTCGGCCGAATGGCGCAGCAGCGGCTTACCATTGTAGAGCGCGAATTGTTTGGGCATCTCCCCGCCAGCGCGCAGACCCTTGCCAGCAGCCACAATTATGGCGCCAAATGAGGGTAGGGCTGTCTCAGCATTCGACATGGCTTGCGCGCTTAGGGTCTGGACGGCCCAAGCGCAATCCACTAAGCGATGCTCAAAATTTAGGCACTGCTCATCAAATGACCGATCTTCCCTCTCCTCCACCCTGTAACCCGATTGAAGTCGGCGATATCCGTGTCGACTGTCCAGTGCTGCTTGCACCGATGACGGGCGTGACCGATATGCCGTTTCGCACGCTGGTGCGGCGATATGGGTCGGGACTCAATGTGACCGAGATGATCGCTAGCCAGTCGGCTATCCGCGAAACGCGCCAATCCATTCAAAAGGCAGCGTGGGATGCGATTGAAGAGCCGGTCTCTATGCAATTGGTTGGATGCGACCCCGAAAGCATGGGCGAAGCGGCCAAGCTGAATGAGGATCGCGGCGCTGCGATTATCGATATCAACTTCGGCTGTCCGGTTCGCAAGGTCACCAATGGCATGGCCGGAAGTGCCTTGATGCGCGAGGTGCCGCTGGCGACCAAGCTGATGGAAGCGACGGTCAAAGCGGTCGATGTGCCGGTGACGGTCAAAATGCGGATGGGTTGGGATCATGCCAGCCTCAACGCGCCTGAACTCGCCCACATTGCCGAAGATCTGGGTGTCAAAATGATCACCGTCCACGGGCGCACGCGCAACCAGATGTACAAGGGCAACGCTGATTGGTCTTTCATCGCCAAGGTAAAAGAAGCGGTGAATATCCCGGTCATCGTCAATGGCGATATCTGCGGAATTGATGATGCAGCAAACGCGCTGGAGCAATCGGGCGCTGATGGGCTGATGATTGGGCGCGGCGCATACGGCAAGCCGTGGCTGCTTGGGCAAGTCATGCAATGGTGGCAGACGGGCGAAAAGCGCGAGTCCCCCAGCTTTGATGAGCAATATGAAGTGCTGATCGAGCATTACAAAGGCATGCTTGAGCATTATGGCCGCGATGTCGGCGCCAAGGTAGCTCGCAAGCATATTGGCTGGTACACCAAGGGGATGCACGGCTCGGCCGAGTTTCGCAACAAGGCCAATATGATCGACGACCCGGATCAGGTTCTGGGCGAGATCGAGCGCTTCTACACACCGTTTTTGCGGCGCCGTGCAGCATGAGCGATATTGTAACAGGGCCTGATACGCAGGCGCTTTTCGGCAGTCTGGTCTTCGCCATGCTGCTGATTGACGAGAACGATCGCATTGTTGAGTGCAACCCGTCGGCAGAAAACATGCTGGGCCGCAGTGCCAAGCGCCTGGTTGGTCAGCCCGTTGGCGACGTAGTGTCGATTAATGACAGCCGGGTGATGGAACGCTTTTCGCATCAGGAAACGGCGCTTGTCGCGCGCGAAGTGTGGCTGCAAGTGACGGGTCAAGAAAAGAAGGTCAATCTTACGCTCTCACCCATTAATGGCCATGCAGGCTGGCGGGTTTTGACCTTGTCCGATGCGGGGCGCGATGATGCGTCTAAAGATGATCAGGGCACGGTCGCTTCGATGGGCGCGCCGTCCATTCTCGCGCATGAGATTAAGAACCCGCTCGCGGCCATTCGCGGCGCGGCACAATTGGCCGAGCGCAAGTTGCCGGAAAAGAACAGATCACTTGCCAAGATGATCCGTGACGAGGTTGACCGCATCGCTCGACTGATTGATCGGATGCAGCGTTTGGGGAGTACGACACCCGAACCGCGCGAGCCAGCGAATCTGCATGAGGCAATCCGGGCAGCGATCGGAACGGTGCGCGCGGCAAGCCCGACTTCGATTGACATCATCGAGGAATTTGACCCTTCGATCCCGCCGGTGATGGTGAATCGTGATGCGCTTGAGCAGGTCTTTATCAACCTCATCTCCAATGCGCGCGATGCAGCCAGTGCTTTGGCCAATAACGGTGAAGGCAATGCGCAAGGCCCGCAAGTTTGGGTTCGCACGCGCTTTGTCAGCGGCCTCGCGTTCAGCGCGATCCGGTTTGGCCGCACAGTCAAACTGCCGATTGAAGTCACGGTTACTGACAATGGCGCGGGCATTCCTGCCGAATTGCGCGACCATGTCTTTGAACCCTTTGTCACCTCCAAAAAGTCGGGGCAGGGGCTAGGGCTGGCGCTGGTGCGAAAATTGCTCGGCGATATGGAAGGGCGGATCAGTCACGAGCGTGATACGCGCGATGGCAAGACCCATTTCCGCATCCATCTACCCATCGCTGTTCAGGCGAATGCGGCATGAACGGCAAGGTGCTTTTGGTAGAGGATGATGGCGCGATTGCGACCGTCATCACTGCGGCACTTGAAGATGAGGGCTTTGCCGTCGATCATTGCGATAGCATTGCTGCACGCGACCGTTTGCTGGCAGAAAATTCCTACCACGTCATGCTCACCGATGTGATGCTCAGCGATGGTGATGGGATGGAAACCTTGGGGGATGTTCGCGCGCTGACCAGCGATCTGCCGATCATTGTTCTGTCCGCCCAAAACACGCTCGATACAGCCGTTAGAGCGAGCGAGAATCAGGCGTTCGAATACTTCCCCAAACCGTTTGATTTAGAAGAAATGGTCCGCACGGTTGTTCAAGCAGTCGGGCAAGGTGAAGGGGTTGAGGATACGCAGCCTGTCAGCGATGACGGCATGCCGCTGGTTGGCAGAAGTCAGGCGATGCAGAGCGTTTACCGCATGATCGCGCGGGTGTTGCGCAATGATCTCACCGTGCTTGTGACCGGCGAATCGGGCACGGGTAAAGAGCTGGTGGCCGAGGCGATCCATCAACTTGGATCCCGCAAATCGGGGCCATTTGTGGCGGTCAATACTGCAGCGATCCCGCATGACCTGATCGAAAGCGAGCTGTTCGGGCATGAGAAGGGCGCCTTTACCGGCGCGATCAGTCAAGTCATCGGCAAGTTTGAGCAGGCCAATGGCGGCACGCTTTTCCTCGACGAAATTGGCGATATGCCGGCCGATGCGCAAACGCGGCTTCTGCGCGCGCTCCAGTCAGGGCGTATTCGCCGCGTTGGCGGGCGGCAGGAAATTGCGGTGGATGTGCGCATTGTGGCGGCAACCAATCGCGATCTGATGCCGATGATCGCTGTCGGAGATTTCCGCGAAGATCTGTTCTACCGTTTGAATGTGGTGCCAATTGAGCTTCCTCCGCTGCGTGAACGGCAGGAAGATATCGAAGTCTTGGCACAGCATTTTCTCTTACAAGCTGCCGAAGACGGACTACCGCGTCGCCAATTCTCGGAAGCAGGGATCGACGCTCTGCGCTTAAGACAATGGCGCGGAAATGTTCGCGAGTTGCGCAATGTGATCTACCGGCTCGCCCTGATGGCACGCGAGGATACGATCGATGCTGCTGGTATCGAGGACATTATTGGTGTTGAGGAAGTGCCGGGCGAAGAAGACGAGAAGGGATCAATGGCGCTCGCCGTTGATCAATGGCTCGCGAGTAACAAGCCAGTTGCAGGCGCAGTGTATCACAGCGCATTGGCAGCCTTTGAAAAGCCCTTGATGGAGCATGCGCTAACCGAAACAAGCGGCAATCAGGTGCGGGCGGCACAGTTGCTTGGAATCAACAGGAACACTTTGCGCAAACGCTTGGGCGAGCTTGGAATTCAAGCTGACCGCTTCTCAAAACCGCTTTGACGC
>CALLIO010000077.1 GCA_938009055.1 uncultured Altererythrobacter sp. | reverse complement strand
GAACCGCTTCAGTTAAATAACCACCCTGCTCATAACCGACATAGCCGGGAGGCGCACCAATGAGCCGCGCAACAGAGTGCTTTTCCATGAATTCGGACATGTCCAAACGCACCATCGCATCGTCATCATCAAACAGGAATTCGGCGACCGCTTTGGTCAATTCGGTCTTCCCGACGCCGGTTGGCCCAAGGAACAGGAAGCTGCCCAGCGGACGGCTCGGGTCCTGCAATCCGGCGCGCGCACGTCGCACCGCTTTCGATACCGCTTCAATCGGTTGACGCTGGCCGATCACGCGTTTGCCGAGGATATCCTCCATATCAAGCAGCTTCTCGCGCTCGCCTTCCATCATCCGTTCCATCGGAATGCCGGTCCAGCGCGCAACCACGCTGGCGATATCCTCTTCGGTCACTTCTTCGCGCAGCATGGCGTTTTCCGTGTGGCTTTCCGCTTCCTCGATCTGCTTTTCGAGCAAGGGAATAGTGCCATAGGAAAGCTCGCCAGCACGAGCGAGATCGCCTTCGCGTTCTGCTTGCTCAAGCTCAAGGCGGGCGGCATCAAGCTGCTCTTTCAATTGCGCTTCGGCATTGATCTTGTCGCGCTCGTTCTGCCAGCGTGTGGTTAGCTCGGTGCTTTCCTGCTCCAGCTCAGCCAGCTCCTTACGCAAGGTTGTAAGGCGATCTTTGGATGCTGCATCGCCTTCTTTCTCAAGCGCGCTTTCTTCGATCTTGAGCTGGACAATCCGCCGGTCGAGCTCGTCGATCTCTTCCGGTTTGCTCTCCACTTCCATCCGGATGCGCGAAGCCGCCTCATCCATCAGATCAATCGCTTTGTCGGGCAGGAAACGGTTTTGGATATAGCGGCTTGAAAGCTGCGCGGAGGCGACCAAAGCATTGTCAGTGATCCGCACGCCGTGGTGCAGTTCGTATTTCTCTTTCAGCCCGCGCAGGATCGAAACCGTATCCTCAACGCTCGGCTCATCAATATAGACCGATTGGAAACGCCGCTGGAGCGCAGGGTCTTTCTCGACATATTTCTGATATTCATCGAGCGTGGTCGCGCCTATGCAATGCAGTTCGCCGCGTGATAGAGCCGGCTTCAGGAGGTTTGACGCATCCATGCTGCCTTCCGAAGCGCCTGCACCGATCAACGTGTGCATCTCGTCAATGAACAGGATGATCTGCCCGTCTGCGCCCTTCACCTCGTCAAGCACGCTCTTCAGACGCTCTTCAAATTCGCCGCGATATTTCGCGCCCGCAATTAGCGCGCCCATATCGAGCGACATGAGCGTGCGCCCTTTCAGGCTTTCTGGCACATCGCCATTGGCAATCCGCAGCGCCAGACCTTCCGCAATGGCGGTCTTGCCCGTGCCAGGCTCACCGATCAGCGCGGGGTTATTCTTGGTGCGGCGCGAGAGGATCTGGATTGTACGGCGAATTTCCTCATCGCGGCCAATCACCGGATCAAGCTTACCATCGCGGGCTGCCTGCGTCAGATCGCGGGCAAATTTCTCCATCGCGTCATAGGCATCTTCGGCAGAGGCAGAGTCCGCCTTTCGCCCGCCGCGCAGCTGCGTGATCGCCTCTTCGAGCGCGCGCGGTTCGAGCCCGCCCGACTTCAGCGCTTGCCCTGCACCCGTGGTGCTCGCCAATGATAATGCCAACAGCAGCCGCTCGACCGTAACAAAACTGTCGCCGGATTTCTCGGCCAATGTTTCCGCCTGATCCAATATGCGAACCGTATCATTATCAAGGCCCGGGGTTTGCTGCGCGCCACCGCCAGAGACCGCCGGGATCTTCGCCAGCTCTTCGTCTACCGCGCCCATTGCTGCACCAGCATCGCCGCCCGCGCGGGTAATCAAGCCAGCACACATGCCCTCTTCATCCTCGAGCAGGGCCTTAGCCAAATGCGCGGGAGTAATCCGCTGATGGTTCATCCGGATCGCAACTGTTTGTGCGCTCTGCAAAAAACCTTTCGAGCGGTCGGTGAACTTGTCGAGATTCATTCGCTTTACCCTTGGCTGCCTTCGAATACGAAGGTGTATTACTGAACTAGGTAGGTTCCCTGCACCAGTTTGCAAGCCTGCTTGACCTTAGCCGCAGCCATCCGCAAGGTCGGTTGCAATAAAGGGACGGAGAGACGAGGATGAAATGGATCAAGGGCGGCGCCTTTGCGCTGATCGCAATCTTGCTGCTTGGGTTCATTGGCTTGGCGACATGGGAGCCCTTCTTCGCGCATCGCGGGGCGGCACCCGCCACCTCTGACAGCTATTCTGCCGAGATTACTCGCGACGAATTTGGCGTGCCGCATATTTATGGCGAGCGCGATGCAGATGTGGCGTTCGGCGTCGCGATTGCGCATTCAGAGGATGATTTCTTCACCCTTCAAGATGTGATCGCCATGGCCAAGGGCCGCTATGGCGCGATCAAGGGACAGGACGGCGCGGCGGTCGATTATGTCTATCATTTGCTCGATGCACGCGGAGTGGCAGAGCGCAATTATCCCGATCTTCCCGCCGATACGCGCGCTCTATTCGAAGCCTACGCATCCGGCCTCAATCAATATGCGCATGAACATCCTGAAGAGCTGAAACTGGCCAACCTCTTTCCCGTAAACGGGGTCGACGTTGCGGCCGGCTTCACCCTTCGCCAGCCCTTTTTCTTCGGCCTCAACAATGTGATCCAGCCCTTAGTCGAGGGTGAGGAATTGCGCCGCGAATACGGTCCGGACATCCCGGGTTTCCCGCGCGATGGCGCACCCAAAGATGTCGACCCTGATGCGAAAGAGGCGATCGAAACTTCGCAAGCACGCATGGGTCTGCCGCTGCCGATTGGCGAGGATGCGGTGCTTGCTGGCTCCAACGCATGGGCGGTTGCGCCGCAGCGTTCAGGTGATGGCGTCACGCGGCTTATCTCCAATTCGCACCAACCCCTGCGCGGCGGCGTGGCATGGTATGAACTGACGGTGGAAAGCGGCGAAGGCTGGCATTTCACCGGCGCGAATTTCCCCGGATCCCCGTTTCCCTTCCTTGGCCATAACGAGCATCTCGGCTGGACCAACACAGTCAATCGGCCCGATATGATCGATGTCTACGAATTGGAGATGGATGAGACGGGCAAGCGCTATAGGCTAGATGATCAATGGCTCGATCTGGAAGAGAAAGCAGTCACGCTTCCCGTCAAGGCCGGGCCGATCACCATCCCTTATCCCGAAACCGTCTATCGCAGCGTGCACGGCCCCGTGATCAAGAACGACAAGGGCGTTTTCGCAATCCGCTATGCCAGCATGGATACGGTGGATGCGCTTGACGCCTATTACCGGCTCAACAAGACCACCAATCTGGCCGAATGGCAGGAGCAAATGGCGCGCATGGACGTGCCGAGCACGAATTTCATCTATGCCGATGAAGCGGGCAATATTGCTTATGTCTACAACGCCGCCATGCCTGACCGCCCAAAGGGGCATGACTGGCGCAATATTCTGCCCGGCAATCGCAGCGATCTAATCTGGGATGGGCCAGTTGAATATGAAGCGATCCCTAAGCTGATCAATCCGGTATCGGGTTGGGTCTATAACTCCAACAACATGCCCTATTCCGCGACCGATCCGTCGAGCGACCTCAACCCTGCCGACTATGCGCCCGAAATGGGAGTTGAGCTTAAGATGACCAATCGTTCGCGCCGCGCGGCAAAGCTTGGGGCGGCAACGCCGGTGATGGATCGCGCCGCGCTGGAACGGATAAAGTTCGACATGGCTTACGAGCGCGAGGGTTATATCGCTGATCTGTGGGATGCGCTGGAGGCGATGAAATTCCCTCCGCGAAAACGCGATGGAGCACCCACTGGCGGCTCTGTGCGCAAAGCGCGCGATCTGCTGCTAGGCTGGGATTTCACTGCCGATAATGAGGGGCCTGCCGATGCGCTCGCTCTGCTGATGATCCGCGACTACATGTCAGCGGAATATCTCAACAAGAATGAAGCGTCGGATGTGAAAGAAGACCTGCGCAAGCATGTCGATCACCTCAAGAAGCACTTTGGCCGGATTGATCCGCCCATGTCCGATCTGCTCCGCCTGCGCCATGGAACAGACAGCCCCTATGCCGTCGATCTGCCGCTTGATGGTGGGTCGGACACTTTGCGCGCATCAACCACTTGGGCAGTGGATGATGATGGCCGCCTGCAGCTCGTGCATGGCGACAGTTTCATCCAATGGGTCGAGTGGGTGCCTGGCCAGCGCGTCAGATCAGAATCGATCCAGCCATTTGGCTCCGGCGTCACCCGGCCAAACAGTCCCCACTTCACCGATCAGGCCCAGCTCTTCGTCAATCACAAGCTCAAGCCGGTGCACTTCTGGCGCGACGAGGTGCTGAAGAATGCAAAAAGACGTTATGTGGTTGAGTCTTACTGACACCAGTGTAAACCGTGGCTTGTGGGAATTCTTTAGGGCAATCCAGCCCAGCAATTGAACGATTGAAAGAGGAGAATACGAATGTCTGTAGGCGGAACTTATGATTGCGTGACCAAGAGCCCAATGGGTGACCAGTCGGGCACATTCACTGTGAATGATGCTGGCGATGGCACTTTCACTGGCTCGATGGTTGGCGGAACCGGTTCGATGGATGTCGAAGAAGGCAAGATCGACGGCAACACGCTGACATGGGTCATGAACATGACTGTCCCGATGCCGATGAAGCTTGATTGCGAAGCGACTATCGATGGCGACACGCTGACCGGTAATGTCAACGCTGGCGCTTTTGGCGCGATGCCACTGTCGGGTACCAAAACCGGCTAAGCAAATTTCCTCAATTTGAGTTGAGGCAAAGAAAAGGCCCCGCAGCATCCACGCTACGGGGCCTTTTTCATATCGGCGTGAAAGCCGATGCCCGAACGGGCGTTATTTCAAGCTGTACTTAGCGGCATGCGCCGCATCGTCGCGAGCAGCAAGAAGCTTGGCCTGCTTGACCCATTCATCGCGGTCGATCCGGCCCTTGATCTTGAGGTACTGATCGACCTCTGCAACATCGGCCTTCTTCCAAGCGGCAATCTGGTCGAACCGCTGAACACCGAGCGACTGGCAAAGGTCATTGAGCTTGGGCCCAATGCCCTTAATCCGGGTAAGGTCATCAGGATCGCCCACAGCCATTGCAATCTTGGGCTTTCCGGCCACGTCTTGCACCTTGGCTTTGGCAGAACCGGCTGTATCAACCGCAGCATCCTTCACCGAAGACGCTGTGTCGACCGCAGCATCTTTCGCATCAGAAGCAAGCGCCGCAGCACCCGCGCCTGCCGCAGCAACGCCGCCGACAACCGCCCCGCCAGCACCCTTGGCCGCATCAACCGTTCCGGAGGCAACATCGCCGACCGTATCGGTTGCACTATCGACCGTGTCAGAGACAATTTCGCCCAAACGGCCCCAAATCCACCAAGCGGTGGCAATCCCGATTACAAACGCCAAAATAAAGCGGATCGGATTATCGAAAATCAAATCAAACATTTCAAATTCTCCCCTATCCGATCAACTGCGATCCCAGATCAGCTTGCCGATAAACAAGCCGATCAGGAACACGATGATGACGAGGATCCAGCTTTCCAAAAGCAGAGCCATGTTATTCCCCCTCCTCTGAGCCAGCGTCAGATCCGCTCGAGCTCAGTGTGAATTCAATCCGGCGGTTCGCTTCATTCGCGCCGTCGCCCTCGACCTTGAGTTGGCTGGAGCCAAATCCAGTGGCCGTCACCCGCGACGCGTCAACACCGCGTTCTGCAAGCGCTGCGGCAACTGCATCAGCGCGCGCCTGGCTCAGGTTCTGGTTCACTTCGTCAGAACCGGTCGCATCGGTGTGGCCGCCGACCGCAACATTGGTGCCCTCGCAAGCGTTGAGCTTGTCTGCAAGTTCACCAATCAGGCCGAGCGAGTCTTCGCCCATATAGGCACTGCCCGAACGGAAGGTGACGGTCTTGCCTTCCTTGATTGCGTCGAGTTCAGCCTGGCAATTGGCTACGACTTCTTCGCTCGCTCCTTCGACCGGAGCAGCCGCCGCATCATCATCGCCGGCCCATTTGACCCGCGTGATACCCTTGGCAGCAAGCGCTGCTTCCACAGCCTTGCGCTGTTCGGGATCATCGGTGCCATCGAGCAAAGCCAAACGCTCCAGCGGGTCGCGTTTCATTTCAAGCGAGATGCCATCCATGCCTTCGCCAGCAAGCGCTTCCTTGCCCTTGGCCTCAAGCCCGTTGATGTAGTCTTCACCGGTCATGTGATGCGCGCCCCATGCCAGGAGCGAGGCAACCACGGCGCCGGTAACGCCTTTTGCGAATCCGTTCATTGTTCTCCCCTTCGTTAGGGGAAAACTCGCAGGCTCAAGCGCTTAGGTAAAGCAAAATCTTGT